>JAENIV010000078.1 GCA_016844295.1 Candidatus Berkelbacteria bacterium | reverse complement strand
GTGGTTACCTCGCCAACTATCTGCACGCCCTACTTTCGTTCGTCATTGCCTGAAGGAGCAACTCGTCAAAATCGCGTTTCAATTGTGTGACTAATGTGTTGTTCGACAAAAACCTACCGTCGTAGGATGTTTTGGGTTGTCTCTGTTTTTAGAGGAAAAGGGAGTTTCGTAATTCACAGCCTCAAGCAGTACTTTCCTAAAGGAACCGACTTCTCGAAGATCCCGATGAAGGAGTATAGGCGAGTACAACGCCAATTCAATGATCGCCCTCGCGCCGCGCTGAATTTTCACAAGCCACACGAAGTATTTAATAAACTCATTGCGCTAAATTCTTGAAACCGCCTTTTGTAATACCTTGTCTTTAATAATTTTGTTTAATCGCATATTTTCTTTCATGTGGTTCCCAGTAAAGCAGAATTTCTTGATTGTCTATAATTTCCTTTTCATTTTTTTTAAGAAAAACAATGTTGGTTTCGTCAATATTGGCAATTATTGAAGCTGCACCAATTATATGAGCGTTATTTTCGGTAAAGGGATGATCCCAGCGAACAAAAATTTTATTCGGATTTATTTCATCTATTTTCTGCATTGCCTGCGTCAAAGATCTCCCTGTATTATAAACATAATCATATTCCGTTGTAATGGTTTTAGCCATAAAATACAATTGTACGGCAATGGTTATTATTACCATGTATATTAAACTGTTAATTATATAACGAGCTTTATTGTGAACGATTAGGTGTCGTAGAATAGTGGCAATAATAATGATTGCCCCTATTCTAGACACATAATTATATCGGGAAGCCAATGGTTCCCACCAAAATTCTGTCTTAAAAAAAATAAAGGGGCTTATGCTGATTAACAGCCATAAAAAACCAAACCATATTAATTTCAATTTTCGAAATTGATAAAGAATGAATGTTAAAAAAGTTAAGGAAAACAGCCATAAAACCCCAGCAGACCATGTTGTTAAATATGCTTTGAGGAAAGAAATTGGAATAAAATTATCAAAAATGATTAGGGGGATTCTAAAAAAAGAGGTTACATTGATATCCCAAATGCCTGATTGAACCCAAATACCATTTTTTTGCCACAGGAATTGTTGGTATAAATAGATTCCTGATAATAAAATTGTTCCTATCCAAAAAACCGTATTTGCTTTTGAAAGAACCATTTTATGTTCAATTTTGTAAATTATATATGAAGCAAGAAGCAATATCGGAGTGATGATAGCTGATTCTTTTGTCCCAAGGGCAAAGACAAAACAAAGAAAAGTAAGGGCTAAATAAAGATTTTTTTTGGTTGATAAATAATGGTAGTAACAAATAAGAGAAGATAAGATAAATAAAGTTACAAATGAATGCATATTGGCGCCTATCCAAACCAATGGTTCATATGCGACACCGGCAAAAGCAGCAAGAACAGAAACTATAATCGCAATTAATTTCGATTTACTCAGTTGCCAAGCAAATATACCAGAAAACAGAGATGCTAAAATATGTACAAGTATACCGATTATAAATAATGGTTGAGGATTATAGTGAAAAACAGAGTACATTATTGAATAAAAAGCATTCATTACCGGTGAATAAAATGTTGACATCCTAAAAGTCAGAAGATTGATTAAAGATTTGTTTATTTTTTGACCATACCAAAGCCATGTAAAATCGTCTGAAAACAGGTGCCCTTCAAAAATAACCCAACCATAAACAAATAAGCTGATTATCGTTGTAAATAGAAATAATCTTAAAACCAAACCTGTAAACTCCACAGTTTTATGTTGTTCGGAAATGCTAACGGTATCCAAAAGGTATCTAACCCCGTCTTTCCAGGTAATAGTTGATTCATTATGATGTTTAAAGTTGACTGGGAATGTTTTTATTTCATGTCCCGTTTGCTTTGCTAAAATTATGAGTTCAATATCAAAAGAAAATCTAAACTGCTTAATTTGAGGTAAAATTTCCTTTACGATGTTTCTTTTAAAAAATTTAAATCCGCATTGTGTATCAAAATTTGGTATAGCAAGAAATGAGTTTATCATTCTCCTTAATAATTTTGAAAGAAAATCTCGTAATTTTAAATATAACGTCTCGTTTTTATTGTGATTTCTTTGTCCAATCATTAAGTCAAAATCAGAATAATTCAAAAATGATAATGCCTTTTCTGTTAATTCTGGTTTGAATGATAAATCAGCGTCAACAAAACCATAGATCTGCGAATCTACAGTTTCACACCCTCGTTTAATAGCAGCGCCCTTGCCTTGATTTTGTTCATAACTAACCGTTTTGACGGTTATTGTTTCGTTTGAAAAATCTTCAAACTGTTCGATTATTTCTGCGGTTTTGTCTTTGCTGCCGTCGTTTACTAAAATAATAGCAATTTTTTTGTTTTTGAAATTAGGACTGTTTGAAAAATAATCAAAATAAGCAACAAAGGTTGGTTTAATTCTAGATTCTTCGTTGTAGCATGGAATGACTAATGCTAAATAAAACATAAATATTGAGACTGTAGAAAAATGAATGATTTTTCCGTTCTTTTCAACACTTTTCCACTTCAGAAGGTGATGAAAAGAAGGTATAATTGAAGAAGAAAGACTTTCAATTATTCATTCTTTTCATCACTATGTTCCAATCCAACGCATCCTTTCAATTATCCATGTTCGGGTCCTTTGCATATGGGAAGATCCTCGATCGACATCATGATCATTTGCTCATGCGAATGCTCCGCGTGATCGACTTCTCATTCATCACTCCGCTGGTTGAGGAATGCCACTCGACTCTCGGACGGAAGGCATATGACCCGATCTGCATGGTGAAGCTCTTGATCCTCCAGACCCTGTATGATTGCTCCGAGCGGGAGGTGGTCGAACAGGCCGATGCCAATCTCCTCTTTCGCGCCTTTCTCGAACGATCCCTGGATGACGACATTCCGCACTGGACCCTTCACCGATCTCTTCAATCGGGTAGTTATGATGGCAAAAGAGGCGGGCTTGCTTGATGAAAAGTTACGGATCATAGATTCCTCGGCCATCCACGCAAAGGTAGATGTGGCACGGCATCTGGGCGCCGCAGTTCATGACAATGACGACGCGCTCGACCGCCTTGACCGACGCAGTCCGGATCCGGATGCGCGCCTTGGACACAAGACGGCAACCAAGCAGTGGTACGGCTACAAAGTCCACACGAGCATTGACCCGTCATCGGACATCGTCACGGCGGTGGAAACGACAAGCGCGAATGTTGCGGATGTGAATCAGCTTGTCCCGCTCATCGACAAGGAGCGCGCACTTTTCCCAACAAATCAACGACCCATGCGGCAGGTCACCGCGGACAAGGCGTATGTGGGACGCACCAAGCAACTCACGGAACGCAGGGTCCTCGACTACATCATTCCTCGAACCAACATGCTGCAAAAACGAGGTACGTGGTTCCTTTCGGCAAGGAAACAGCGTCCAAAAGTGGAGCGCATCTTCGCTGAAGGAAAGACGAACCACCACCTTGGCAGATGCCGCTACTGGACACGATGCAAAACACACCTCCAGTCGCTCCTTGTGTTTCTCACCATGAACTTAAAACGACTCACCAACGCCCTGCAACCTATGAAAAGAGCAATAGTAAGCATCTAACCTCATCTTCCCCGGCATTCTGGGGCTCCGATGGACATCGGGGCGCCAGATCTCTGGAGACGATACGCAGAAAACGATTTTCGGAAGGTCTATTTTTCTACAGTCTCATATTGAATAAAGATTTTCGTAGCCCCGTATCAAGTGCGGGGTAAACTCCGTGGAGAAAACACCTTATTCCCCTCTAAAATAAAAGAAAAAGAAATTTGAAAATTTTTTAAAACAATTGGGCGCTTGCCCGCCGTAGCTTTAGCGGAGGAGGGATAGCCCAAAAAAGAAAAGGAATATTTCAGCTAATGGGCGGCGCTTATGCGACGCCCATTCGGCAAAAGAGGAGGAGCCCAAAGGGCGACGACGAGAGCGAGCGGAGCAAGCGATTTTGCCGAACGTACCCGCACATCTGAAGTTTGACTTATTTTTCCTCTCGAAAATCACTTTCTTTCAATCCTGATTGAAGCAAAATCGACTGAAAGGTTCCGTGGGGTACTTCCTTCTTTGCCATCTTTACAATTACAGTACGAGTTGGATTGCCTGGTTTGCGAAACTTTGCATGGGAACCTTTCTGTGACACAAAAAAGAAGCCCTTATCTCTAAGGCCTCGGATAACCTGTTTTAAGGGAATCGGTCTAGGCATGTTGAAAAACGAGTGGAACCAAGTCGGGTTGTTCCACTTTGTTTATTTTGGAAACAGGAACATCCTCAAAATATAACTCCAATGCCTCTTGAAGCGCCAAAAGGGCTTCTTTTTTGGTGTCGCCAAAACTAGCAATACCTGTGTTGAGGTTCCACGAGACGTAGGATTTCCCCTCTTTCCAGATTACGTTTTTTAAGTCGATTTTGCGCATATACATTGAAGTGAATTGTTACGACTCTATTATATTCCAAAGGAAAAATGAGTCAAATTTTGGCGAGGCACGAGCCGAGTGCCGAACCAAATGTGCGGTGTTAGGCGAGGGTCGGCGGAACGAAGTGGAGCCGAAGCGCAGCGTCCCCGTAGCGTTTTACTCAAAAATAATTACCTTATTAGTCGAGCCCTTTTCATTCTTTCCTTGACTAGCAGAGAATAATGTGTGTTTAGATGGGTTTTGTGAGTCAACCACAAAGGAGGTTTCAATGATTAGGGCAATACTGCTGCTTCATTTCTACAAAGGACAGGGGTTCCTGGGGCAGAAGTTGCTATAGGTCGAACTGACGAGCACGCGAGCTCTCAGTGTGCTCATCGCACTTCTGGCTCAGGCATGCCAACCCGAGGTCTTTGGTGGCACCGAGGAGTTCCCGACGGAGAGCGAGGCCTACAAGCGGATATGGGACGAGTTTCGGCTGGCCTTTGACAGGCACTACCCCGAACCTGACTGGAAGGAGGCAGACTCCGTACGCGTGGTACAGGTGTCCGAGGGCTGGTCATTCGAGGTGCCTCGCGTCCTTTCGATGTGAAGCTCGCGTGCTCGTTCGGAGCCATGTTGGCCGCGTCTCTCTGAGATGCGCTGCCTTCCAATCTAGCACGAGTCGGTCCTGCGCCACCACGCTGTGAATCTTGCTGGCCGTACGTCTACTGGTTCGATAATGCCCGTCCGAAGTTCAACACGAACGACATTCAGAACAACAATTCGAACTACGGCTCTGCCTCCCGCGGGTGTGTCATGTTCGAGATAGCGCCTTGCCCATGGGCAAGGCGCTATCGTTTATAGCGAACGCCGCCAGCCGCCCAGCATTTTACCGGCGCGGTCGAGCCGTTCAATTAAATCAAGATATTCTTTTTCCTGTAGAATGGATATTTCCCGTGCCAAACGAATGAGAATGGTTGCGATTTCAATTTTGAGCAGTGCGTATTCAATCGGTGCAATTTTGAATTCTCTCTTGGCACGCCCCGCTTCAATAATCGCCGTGAGCACAGCGAGGAGTGCATCCTCAATTCGTCCGCCGAGTGCGTATTTCTCGCTTTTTGGAAATTTGCCGCGAAGAAGATGAGTGTCGCGTAGCACATTAAAAGTTATTTTGAAGACAGGAGCGTCATGAATGTCGTACATATGTTTGAGCGAATTATTTCTTTAGAGAATTTATTTTGTGCTTGGCGAGAATTTCTTA
>JAENIV010000077.1 GCA_016844295.1 Candidatus Berkelbacteria bacterium | reverse complement strand
GAATCAAAAAATTAAGAACCCCAAATAACCCCGCAAAGGAGCTGAGTGCCACCTGATAGAACTTCCTTTTTTAAAGACAATTTCCAGTTTATTTATTCTCTAATTTTAATCGTCTTTATCCCAGTGGCCATTGTTGTAAATACCTTGTGGGGAATCCAAAATACTCAAAAAAATATGGATTACGAACTTCAAAGAAAAGCCACCCTTGCCGAAGAAGTTTTTGACGGGGCGGTAGCGAATTCTTTAGAAAATGACGCTACTATCCAAACTATAATCGACCAAATCCAAAAATCCGGTTCTGAGGTTAAGGAAATAACCGTATTAAAACCCCAGCAAGAGGAAGGTTTTTTAGTTATTGCCAGCTCAGAGACAAAAAACCTCGGTTTAATTTATAAGTCATTACATAATGCCGCGGTTTGGGTCGAGGATCAACCAATTGCTACCTTAGGAAGCGATACAGGTGTTACCCCGCCTGAAAGATACTGGACAGTAATATCACCCCTAAAAGATTCCTCGGGAGATAAAAAAGCCTTAGTCGATATGAAGGTTTCATTAAAAGACATTGACATTTTAACCCAAAAAAACTTATCTCAGTCAATGATAATTCTCGTCGTAACCGTCTTTTTCGTTCTATTGCTCCTGGTAAATCATTTTAGATTTTTTGAATACGCAGTCCTTTTCAGACGTCTTAAAGAAGTTGATCAGATGAAAGATGACTTTATTTCCATCGCCTCTCACGAGATGAAAACTCCTATGGCGGGGATTAAAGGTTATTTATCTATGATTCTTGAAGGTGTTTCCGGCAAGATTGATCAAAAAGCTAAAGATCATGTTGAAAAGGCCTTTGCTAATGTTAAACGACTAGATGTCTTAGTTAATGAGTTACTGGATGTTTCCAGATTAGAGCAGGGGAGAATTCAATTTGATATGCAACCGATTGATTTGACAACGACTGTTAAACAGGTTATTGAGGAATTAAAAGTTAAGGCTGACGAGAAAAGATTAACTATTCAATACCAGGAAATGCCAGAATCGCATCCGAAAATTTTTGCCGACCCAGATAGGATTGCCCAAATTCTCGATAATATTATCGGCAATGCCATAAAATATACTTTTAAAGGTGGTATTCAGATTTATCATCAGATTGACCAAGAGAATTTAAAAATTATTATCAAGGATTCCGGGGTAGGCATGACCCCGGAAGACAGGAAGCGCTTATTTGAAAAATTCTACCGTATCCGTACCAAACAGACACAGGATGTTCCCGGTACAGGTTTAGGATTATGGATAACTCGAGAACTTATACATCGTCAAAATGGAGAAGTATATGTTGATTCCATGGTAAATATTGGTTCTCAATTCACGATTGTTTTTCCAATTATTGAGGAAAAGAAATGAACAAACTATCTTGGGGGTTATTTGCAATATATTTTTTAATCTTCGTGGGATTAGGCCTATTTTTATATTTTAAATATTCCAACCGTTATTTAAGTGCGGGTGCTGAACCAATAATTACCCCAGATCCCATTTCCTCAGAATGGATATACTATTCTCAAGGAAATAATCTTTACAGGTTAAATCCCGATATATTTTTTGAACCGAACCGGGGCGAAAGAGTCGAGCGCTTTCAATCCACCGGAGAAGTAACTCACTTAGATATTAGTAAAAATAATCAAAATATTGCCTATAATTCAAAAAATAGTCTGGATAATTTTGAAATTTGGCAAGTTAACACGATAAACAAATTTTCGGTTAAAATCGCTACCAGAGGACAAGAAAGCCTTAATGGATATATAGATTTTTTAAATCCTAAATTTTCCCCTGACGGCGGTAGATTATCTTTTGTCGGCCGCAAAGATAAGATTGATTCTATTTTTATCAAGAACTTATCCAATGGGCAATTTCAGGAATTATTTGTCCAGGCCGGAGTGCTGATTTCAGATTACACCTGGACCAAAGACGGGCAAAATATTATTTATTGTACAACAGGTTCATCAAATAATGCTTGCTGGAAGCAAGAAATCGGTAAAAATCAGGCTCATAAAATTATAACGGGAGAAGTAAACCAAATATCTGCCACCATCATGGATAAAATTATTTTTATTCTAGTTAACCATGATAATTCTAAACTTTTAACGGTTAATTCTGATGGAAGTGCTCAAACCCCTTTAACTGATCTAGCATCGCCGAAAACAGTTTCAAGTTTCAGTATTGATCAGAACGGGGAACAAATCGCCTATACTGTCAAAGATAACGGCACCCAAAATATCTATATGGTCAATACTGACGGTACAAATAGATTCCAAATAACCCAAGATAATCTTAGCAGCCAAGGAATAATCTCGCCCACCGGTGACGAAGTTGGTTTTTTCAAACAAAATGATGGGATTATTATTACAAACATTTTAAAATCAATCCCGAGAAAGGTTACTAATCTTTCAGGGGACGTAAAACTATTAAATTGGAGGTAGCATGGATTCAATCCCATCAAAAACAAAACGCAAAAAGATTCTCGTGTTTTTAATATGCTTAATTTTCGGTTTTGTCGCCGGTGCCGCGGCTTTTGTGGCGTATAAACAATATATCGTTAAAGAGCCTCTTGATTTAACTATTTTCCCTAAAAAAACAACCCCAGCTGAAACAACAACAAACCTTCTTGAAGGCACGCAAACAGATAAAACATTAGCCGGTAGGCACCCGTTGGCGATTATTATTGAAAACCACCCGGCGGCCCGTCCCCAAATAGGGTTAGACAAAGCCTCAATTATTTACGAAGCTATTACCGAGGGAGGGATTACTCGGTTTATGGCAATTTATGGGCCGCGCGATGCTGATAAAATCGGGCCCGTGAGATCTTTAAGGACTTTTTTTCTTGACTGGTCCCACGAATATCAGGCCTTTTTAGCCCACGTCGGAGGAAATATTGATGCTTTGGATCGCGTTCCTCAGGAAGGAACCTTGGATTT
>JAENIV010000024.1 GCA_016844295.1 Candidatus Berkelbacteria bacterium | reverse complement strand
GGTCGGATAAGAATAAACCTTAATACCATTCAACCCGATAATATCTTCTGATATTTCTTTAATTTCTATTTTCCCCTCAAGGTCAAAATAATCAAGAAATGATGATTTCCTTAAATAATCCAATCTTTCGCGTGTTTCCTTGGGCCCAAATATTTTGAGCGGATTTTTTCTTATCGGCCAGAGCCCATGATCCGCCGGCCCCGCGATTGTGATATGAATCAAAGGCAGTAAATCCGAAATATGATCCCCATGCCAATGGGTTAAAAATAAAGCGTCAATCTGGTTTACATGAACCCCGATTTTAAGGAGTTGATCAATCGCGCCCCTGCCAAAATCAAAACAGATGTTTTGACCCGCTGCTTGAATAAGATAAGCACTCGAATGCCGTTCTAATTCCGGCTGGTAAGTCCCAGAACCTAAAATGGTTAATTTCATCGTAATTCTAACTTTACATCATATTTTAATTTTGTTAAACTTTAGCCAGCTTACTAGGAGGCAAAACCATGCCAGCAACTCTAACGGGCTATGTGCCATTGTCGCGCGAAGACCAACATCGTGTCGAGCTGGCTACGAGGGCCGCTCTCGAGCTGGACAATCTCAGACTCGGTCAACTCGATGTGGGAGGAGGAAGCATCATGGAGCTGGTCGCCTGGTTTGAAGAGAACTTCCGGACAGGCGACCAGTTCGAAGCGACACAAGTCGTCTGTCTTCACAAAGTGACTGTCCGGATGGGGTTCCTCTCGGAGAACGCTCAACATGTTGACTTCCTAAACGAGGCAATCGGGCATATTGAGATCCTTCTGCGCGGGATTGCGGCCGAACCGGAGCGCGCGCGGAAGTCTATCTGCACCATCGAGAGAATGTGCGACTTCTGCCTCGCCCTCGCCCGCGCCTAACCAGCCACTAACCCCGCTTCACCAGGGCGGCGCCCCATCCGGGCGCCGCCCTTCTTCGTATCTAGAACTTATTTTCGTCAGAAAACAAGCTTTGCTTATTTTTATATTCCCAGATTAGACCTCTAAGGTCTGCTCTTTAAATTAACAAAAATGTCAAATCCCGAGCTACCCAATCTTATCCCAGGTCATCTCAAAGAAAACTCTCATCATTTGAACTAAGGGCTTATTTTTAATAACAACTGTAATCATATTATTAAAATCAAAAAGTATCAGCTTGTCCTCCATAATCTGTGAACCGGCTTCATACGCATATTTAGGGGGTATCTTTTTAATCTCATATCCTTTTCGATGAATCTCAGCCATCGCCGGCACTTTGACCTCATCCCAGACAAACATCTTAACTTTTACCCCTAATTTTCTCCTCTTCTCGGCATATTGGGGAAACTGAGGCCAGGCCTCAACCAAAGCATTAGTTGCTCCATGAATAAGGACTGGGATCTTATTTTTACCCATCACTTTCAAATCTGGTATAACCGATTCCAAGGCAGACTCCACCCCAGCTTTGCCTTCGAAATATTCAATCTGTGGCTTGATGGTGTAATCTTTCTGCAGTTTTTTTAGATCAGGAATAATTTTAACGATATCTTTTTCCAGATCCTCAAACACTTGCTTGCGGCTCTTGATGTAATTTTGTAAAAGACCGGGGTTATCGACATTAAATTTGGTTACGCCGCCGGCTTTTTCTGATTTTGAGGCTAAGCCTTTTTGGACTAATTCCTCGAGAATTCCGTAGCAAGTACTCCGGACGATCCCAGCCCTTTGGGCAATAACTGAAGTAGGAGCAGATCTTAATTCCAAAGCCGCCAAATACACTTTGGTCTCTTTGTCGTCAAAGCCCGCTTTTTTTAGTAAATTTTCGTATTCCATCATATCTATATTATACATTATTTGTCGTCTTTCGTCAACAATTTGTCATTTTAATCATATTATCAGTGTCCTAAATTAGCGTCCTAAAAAAAGGTGGGTTTTTAAATTAAGATAATCAAGGCCTTTAATGTAAAAGGGGTAAATCTTCGAGCTAAACTCCACGCTGTGAGATAGTTTTTAGCGGTGATATAGGATTGGAATTGATTTATACTGTGAGTTCGAAGTTTTTGTTCATCTTGTTTATTTGTTTTATTATGTTATAATTTAAGTACAAAGATCCATCGTTCGAACTGTCACCGTATGGTGGCGTGCCCGGGACAACCGGGATAGACGATGGATCGTTTTTTATTTAAAAATCCAGAGGTCATCTTTTTGTCTTTTAATAATGTTCCAATAAATCTGTGAATCTGTTTTATTCCTGTCAAATGTCCTATTAATCGAACCCGCAATCATGTCGGATAATTGTATCAGAACATCTTGTTTTGAATCTCTGAACCTGATATTTTCAATTATTTTTCTTTCTTTTGTATTTAAGTGCTTCTTTAAATAAGTTAAAAGTTCTCTCCGAAAAATCCGATTGCCGTGGCCGTCCAATCTTATTTTGGCATTTTTGATCGTTCCAAAATTATGCCTTAAGACCATCTTAATTGTGTAGTTGTAAAATGATTCCTTGGATCGCTTTAATTCTTCGGAAACAATGATATTTTTAGGCATTACTATTGCCCGGATACGGAATTTGGAATTTACTACTGTCTTTAAGAATAATTCTCTTATCCTGCGATTACACTTATTGAATTTAAATTCATAAAAATCTGAAAATTTAAGTTTGCGTCTTAATTCTTTAATTTTGATAGCAGTTTTTTCGGCCTCGAGTTCATCATCAAAAATCACACAACAAATAACGAAAGTTTTACTAGAACCTTTATCAATCTTAAAACCAGGATCGCCAGAATCGTCGACGAAAATTAACATAGATTTATTATAACAAAAATATTCCTAGATTAGACCTGCGAGGTCTAATCTTTCAATTCGGGGCTATTTTAAATATTTTATTTTTTAACCTGTTAGCTATTTTTGTATTTCTCCGCCCCAAGCCACATTAATTCAAAAGCGACCCGTTGCATCTGGGCGATATTTTCGTCCTCGATTAAGATACCAAATAAACCGCTTCTATAAGTCGCCACAATAACCTTATTGCCAAAGATATGAACATCGGCCGAAAAATTATAATCCTTCTTAGGAATCAGACGCACTTCTCTTAATTCTGATGCCGCCGACTCCGCCCAATCAATAGATTCAGGAGATTCCAATACGATAATTCTTGAGGGAATTTTAGCCGCCACCCGCCGCTTGATATAATCGTCAACCCAATCCTTGTCAAGATATTGATAAAGTTCAATAACAGAAGTGTAATTTAAGATCGGCTTTCCTTCCCTGACCGTCTCCTCATACATCTGGCGGATCTCACTCTCACCTTGGAAAAAATACACCTTGGGGCGCTTCTCTTGGGCATTAAAAAGGCTCATCAGTTGCGGCAACGCCTCCTGAAAACGCGCTTCTTTTTCCTTAATCATCCCCAAAACAGTCTTCGGACTCTCGGCCACAAAATAGTGCTTTTTACCCTGTTTGGTTTTTTTGATGTACCCCTTGTCCTCCAAAATATCGATAATTTCATAGACGGTTGAGCGTTTGACGTTTGAGTGACGGGCAATATCTAAAATGCTCGCGCGGCCGAGTTCCAGCGCCGAAAGATACACCGCGGCTTCTTTTTCGGTGAAGCCGGCGTTTGATAATAAATTATCTAGTTTGTGATTATTAGCCATGTTTCTGTTAAATGTGCCGATTATATCGACATTTTATATATCTATCATATATTATATTCTTTGATTTGTCAATATTCTATGTCGGAACTATTGACATTTACTGCTAACTATGCTATAATATTATGTTCCGAAGATGAGATATACCTGTTAACCAGTTACGCCACACCTTGACTACCTGGTTCAACCTTGAGCTGACAGGTATTACTTGAAGGCTCAAGCGTTGAACCTGTAAAATCTACGGCCAAGCGGGCCTAAAACGCAGGGAGAAAGATGAACTGGTTTAAACATCAGTCGTTTGGGACGCAAGCCCTGATTAGCGTACTCGCCGTCGTGTTCGCGATCCTGTGGGCCTGGTTTATGATGGCGAAAAGACGGAGAAAGCAGAAAACATCCGCACCGTCCGCCACGAAAAAAACGGACTTTCCGCTGCGTGCCGAGCCGTGGGAATCCAAACACAAAGAGATACGTGAGCTAATCAACGCAGTAGTTGATCTCCTCAAAGAAACGATCTGCCCCGATACCGGCTGGAAGGACATGGAGACGTTTAAGGAAGCCAGAGGATACCTTGAGACCCTGAAATATCTCGTCAAAGCCGCTCTGCGCAGATGTCCCGAGGAAGATTGGGGACGTGTCAGGGGCAATCTGGGCCATGGGAATATCATTGATCGACTTGACCAATGGGAGGAGCTCCAGAAGTGGCTCCATGGACCGGCAAGTGCAGCCCGCCAAGAAGGACTGCGGATGATCGGCGATCTGTGTGCCACCGACTCCAAAAAGTTCCACGATTGGAGAACGCAGATCCTCTACCGGGCCTTAGCTTATGAGCCGCCGGACAAGCCCGCCTGACCTGCCCCACATGCCCCCCAAAAAGAGCCCTTGGCGCGTTTGCGCTCTGGGCTCTTTTACTTATCTAGAGTGTCTATATTTTCTTATCGATAGTTCTCGACCCTTCGGTAAAACTCAGGGCAAGCAAGCTCGAGCGATAGTAATTCCCAGGTTACACCCCTAAGATGTCCTCTTTCAATTCGAGGTTATTTCGGGTTCAATACCCATACCCGGTATGGTCTTTAACTGGTTAAACAAGCGACTCGTCAACTGACTTGTAAACTAAAAAGCGGTCGGAAATTCTGAACCGCTTCTTAGATATATCTATACTAGTAACCAATAACTATATACTGTTTGCTTATCTTATTCCCTTTCCGGTCCGTTGGCGGCTTTAATCGATAAGGAAACCCGTCCTCGTTCTTTATCCACTTCCATCACTTTCACCTTCACAACCTGGCCGATTTTGAGGAAATCTTCAATTTTTTCAACTCTTTGGTTGGCAATTTGAGAAATGTGGACCAGGCCGTCTTGGTTTGGCAAAACCTGGACAATGGCACCGATTTCGTTGCCGCGCATTCTATCTTTCAAGATTGAAGTTACCGGGCCTTCGTAAATTTGCCCGACGACAACTTCCTTGGTCATATTCTCAATCGTCGTAATGGCTTTTTCACCCATGGCGGAATCTGTTGAAGCTACCGTCACCGTGCCGTCATCTTCCAAATCAATCGAGGTCACTTCTTTACCGCCACATTCTTCAATGAGTTTGCGGATAGTTTTGCCGCCCGGACCAATAACTTCACCGATTTTTTCCACGGAAATCTTCAGGGTTTGAATCCTCGGGGCATATTTGGAAAGTTCTTTTCTTGGTTCGGACAACACCTCGTCAATCTTTGCCAAGATCTCATCATTGGCTTTTCTAGCCCTTTGTAATGCTTCGGCTAAAATCTCAATTTCCATTCCTTTTAATTTAGTATCTAGCTGAATTGCCGTAATGCCTTTCTTGGTGGCCGTAATCTTAAAATCCATATCTCCGGCAAAATCTTCAATTCCCTGAATGTCAGTCAATATTTTATACTTGCCTGTCCCGAGCGGCTTGTCCCGAGTGGAATCAAGGGAAGTCGAGGGATCGTCCATAGTCATTAACCCCATAGCAATCCCGGCGACTGGGGCCTTGATTGGAATTCCAGCATCCATCAGGGCTAAAGTTGACCCGCAGGTTGCCGCCATTGAACTTGAGCCGTTTGAAGCCAAAACCTCCGAAACAACTCTAATAGTATAAGGAAACTCGTCATGGTTTGGCAAAACCGGTAAAATTGCCCGTTCTGCCAGGGCGCCGTGGCCGATTTCTCTACGCGAGGTTGACCGCATTGGCTTGGCTTCACCGGTAGCAAAAGGTGGGAAATTGTAGTGGTGCATGTACCTTTTTGTGCCTTCTTCTTCCATGGTTTCAATAATTTGCTCTTCACCTGGCGCTCCAAGCGTCACAATCGACAAAACTTGGGTTTGGCCACGAGTGAATAGACCTGAACCGTGTGTTCGAGGTAAAAGTCCGACTTCCATTGAAATTGGACGGATTTCATCTAGTTTTCTTCCGTCCGGTCGAAGTTCTTTCTCAATGACCGCCTCTCGGACTGCTTTTTCCAAAATATTTCCGAAGGCAGATTTTAATTCAACCTGTTTATAATTTCCTTCAAAATTTTCCAGTATTTGCTTTTCAAAAGCCTCAATTTGCTCTTCGCGCTTTGCCTTGTCCATCTGGGTAACAACATCAGCAATCTTTTTACCAAGATATTTCTTGATTTCTTTGATTATTTCCGGTTCTTCAACTTCTTGGAGAGTGTGTTTTGTTTCGGTAATTAAATCTTTTTGGACTTCAATTCCGGGTTGTAAAGCTTTTTGGCCAAACTTGATTGCTTCCACCATCGTCTTTTCATCAACTTCTTTAGATCCGGCCTCAAGCATCATGACTTTTTCTTTGGTGCCGGCCACCACCAGGTCCAGAATAGAATTTTCCATCTCGGTCTCGGTGGGGTTGGCGACGAATTTGTCATTGATAAGGCCTACTCGAACAGCCGAAATAGGTCCTTCAAAAGGCGCTACGGACTGGGAAAGAGCCGCAGAAGCGGCAATAATAGAAATTACATCAGGATCATTTTCCAAATCGAACGATAAAACCGTAATTACCACTTGGACATCGTTATAATACCCTTTAGGAAATAAGGGACGAATTGGTCTGTCAATCAGCCGGCAGGCTAAAATAGCGGCTTCAGACGGACGGCCTTCGCGTTTAATAAAGCGTGAACCCGAAATTTTTCCGGCTGCGTAAAGGCGCTCTTCGTAGTCAACCAATAATGGGAAAAAATCGATATCTTCTTTGGGTTCAGGAGAAACAACCGCGGTGGCCAAAACAACCGTATCGCCATAACGAACAGTCACGGAACCGGAGGCCAGCTCCGCAAGTTTTCCCGTGGAGATAATTAATTCTTTGCTACCGAGTTGGGTTTTAAATTCTTTCATAAAACTTCCTAGGCACGAGAACGTAGAACAAATAGCGAGGCAAAATTGCTTTTGCATCCTTATCTGCCCTACTGCTCATGCGATTTTAAATCCTAAATTCTAAATCCTAAGCACTAAACAATGTTCAAAATTCAAATTTTTCAATGTTTTAAACTTTAGAATTTCGAATTTGTTTAGAATTTAGAGTTTAGATATTAGAATTTGTTAAGTTACTTCTTGAGTCCCAGATCCTTGATCAATTTGTCATAGGTTTTTTGGTCGTGCTTTTTAAGGTAATTAAGAAGCCTTCGGCGTTTACCAACCATAATGAGCAAACCTCGGCGGGAATCCGAGTCTTTGCCGTGTTTTCGCAAGTGTTTTGCCAAGTCGAGAATTTTTTGTGTGAGCAAAACAATCTGGACGTCGGCTGAACCAGTGTCCTTTTTGTGGGCTTGATACTTTTTAATTAATTCAGTAGTCATATTCTTCCTTGTAAAAAGTAGGTATTCTATTTGTGGACTAAATCTAAATTCGCCATGATAACATTACCTCTCGTATAATTTAACACATCTTTACGTTTTAAGCAAGTAAAATTCTAAGCACTAAATACCAAACTCTGGCATTCGCTTTAAGGCGAACAAACAAATTTTTAATCTTCAAATTCCAAATGATTTAAAAATTTATGATTTGGGATTTAGGATTTATTTTCAACCCGCTCTCCGGCGTTGATATTCTCGTATCTTATTAACAATTTCGTCTTCGTTAACAATAATGCTTGCCCCAGGAATTTGAAAACCGGCAGCGGCTTCGTGTCCCCCGCCCCCAAAAAGTTGGGCTATCGCGTTAACATCAACTCCCGGAGCCACGGATCTTAATGATCCGTCCAGTTGGCCGTTTCTTTCTGTGAGCAAAAGGACAAAATCAATATTTGGGGCGCTTTTTAAAAGTTCGTCAATCACACCGGATGTTTGGGTATTTTGGGCCCCTGTATCTTCAAAATCTTTGCGTATAACTTTGGCCCAAATAAATCTGTGAGGAACATCTTGCTTAACTGATTCTAAAATACGGCCCCAAAGTTTCAAGGTTGAGAAAGGTTTGGTTTTAAAAATGCTTCTAATAATTTCTTGCTGCCTGCCGCCCGCGGCCACGAGTTGGGCCGCCACGGTTAAAGATTTTGGCGTAGTGTTGGCATTTTGAAATGATCCGGTGTCCGTAATAATTCCGGTCAAAAGGGCGGTGGCGATATTTTCATCAATTAGAGGTTTTTCTCGCGCTAATGATTCGAGAAGAGCGACCATTATTTCCGCCGTGGAAGTTGAAGTTAAATCAACCCAGTTTATTTTTCCGAAGAAATCATTGCCCGAGTGGTGGTCGATATTTATAACAGGTGTTTCATAAAACAAAGCGTTTTGCCCATCGTAAAGCGGGCCGAGTCTTTCCAAATCAGGGGAATCAAGAACTATAATAAGATCAAATTTAAAGGAGCCGTATGAGAAAGATACATCTTCCTGGCCAAATGATCCCCCAGAAGGGGTAATGACAATATTAAGTTTATTTTCCTGGGGGTAATGCTTATAACCTAAACGTTCAACTTGGGTTTTCGACGTATTAATAGTAATAATAAAATCCTTTGTTCCAGAAAAATTTTTGGCTAAATCAGGTAGGTTCGGCAAAAACTCTAATGAATTGGGCACTAATTCCGGAGCGACTGCGGTTACATCTTTACCAAGTTTCTTGAGTACAAGAAACAAAGCCAGCAAAGATCCGAGGGCGTCACCGTCCGGATTAACATGCGTCAATAACAAAATTTTCGAGGCAGAAGTGATGGCTTGAGTTGTTTGTTGTTTTGGAGTTAATTCCATAGCCTATTATTATACAAAACCCCAAGATACTATGTCAACCCCCACACTTACGATTTTTCGAATCTTATCATTTGTAAGTTGTTAGTTAATTTAGGTACGAAAAAGGGGCCGATTACTCGGACCCCTGTTCATAGACATATCCCTTTTAATGTGGATCTCCAATCTTATGGCTGCATGAGATTTACAAGAGCATCTACTGCGGTACTTACCGCATCATCGCCTCTTCTGAAGAAAGGTACATCGGGGCCGATACAGGGGTGATCTCGCAGGACTGCGCCCTTCGCACGATCATTGTGGAATACTATTGGCAAGTTCGGATGATCTGCTTTGATCTTTATGTAGAGGCGCGCTGCTCCAGCGCAGGCACTGGACGCGTCTGATTCCGGATTGCCAAGACCGTCCGTATAATCTTCTACGGCCCAGACTGGTATTATTTCCCCAAGCACCACGCCGTCGAAAGATTCGTCGTTCAGTTTACGCTCGGCTTCCATGACGTTACGCACACGTTCACAATGGTACCCTTCATCGCACTCTCCTGCCCTTTTCCCTGGGCCATGGGATATGTTGTTAATCTGTTCCAGAACAGTTCAGACCTTATTCTGGAACCATAAAGTATAGCACAATTTAAGAGATTTGTCAACTCTTTTTACGGTTTCTAATAATTTGACAATAATTATATCCTAATGTATATTTATAACGTGAAAATATTTGACACAAGGAATGAAGCCGAAATTCTCAGAGACCTCGGTTTAAGCAACCGTGAGGCTTTAATATACCTGGCCGCCCTCCAAACCGGCGGCGGCACGATCACCGATTTAGCGGAGGTTGCCAAAATTGAGCGCACCAGTATTTATTACCATTTAAAAAGGCTCTTGACTTTGAAATTATTAAAGGCTATCACTAAAGGCAGCCACCAGGTTTACATCCCCGCTGACCCCGATCGACTCAAAGAACTCAATGAAAAAAATCAAAAAGAATTCCACCTCTTTTTCCCGGTCCTGCAAGAACAGTTTACCCAACATTCCAGCAAATCGATGATTGAATTTTATCAAGGCAAAGAAGAACTAAATAAATTTTATGATCGGATGTACCAGATACTTTCAATGCTCAAGGGTGATAATAATGTCGTCTATATTCTCGGCACGTCGTACCGTCATGTCGTTGAGACCGGACCTGATTTTCTAAACTTTGAAAAGCCCAAAAATAAAATCAATGTCATCGTCAAAACAATTTTGCCCAAGGGACAAAAAAGCAAAGATCCCAAGAGAAACGCCATGGATCCATATATTGTCACGCGCTTCAACCTGCCGAAAGCTCAGATAAGGTATATCGACGATAAATACAAATACCCCGGGGCAATTGTTGTTACATCTGACAGAGTCATTCAAATTGATTACAAAAATATGAACTATGCCATCACCGCGAATAAAAACCTTGCCACTACCTGGCGGATGTTTTTTGAGTATATCTGGAATACTTTAAGATAACTTCTTTACCCCCACACCCAGGCTGACGGAAATATCATGTACTTACATTTTCATAATATAGACAAATTAAAATAACTTTCATTTTTGTTAAAAAACTCTTGGGCGCGATTAGCGTCCTAAAAAAAGGTGGGTTTTTAAATTAAGATAATCAAGGCCTTTAATATCACAGCCAGCAAGTTCGAGCGGAGCTTTGTGATTCTTCTCTT
>JAENIV010000023.1:11850-13068 GCA_016844295.1 Candidatus Berkelbacteria bacterium | reverse complement strand
CATGAAGAAAATTCGAGTATTCCACCTGAAATTCTGAGCGACTTAAAGAAATATTTTGATCCTAGCTCGCCCAATTTCCACGAGGCCTCAGCCTTGTCGGCCTCAACTCTGTCTTTCCTCGATACTCAAATGAAAACCTGGTTTGGGTCATTTATTCAGCCGGGGACAGCCAAGGCTCTATTTGAGTTTGGTAAAACCGGTCAACTCGGCTCCCCGTCTGACCAAGGATCTTTAACACAGATTTATGCTAATTATGGTATAAACATTATTTGTAACTGGGGCGATACTAAGATGGGCTTACCGGCCGGGACTACCAAGATGATCTATGATTACTTTACGAAATATCAAGCCGCTTTGGCCCAATATAATACTGCCCGGGCAGCTTATGAAGCCGGCAAAGCCACGGCCGCAGCCGCAGATTTAAAAAAAGCCATGAATGCAGAAGCCGCGGCTGCTACACAGATTAAGGCTGAATTTTACACTTTCGTAGTTACTAAAGTTTTTGCCAAACAATTACGGGTCATGGAGGAGAAATTAGGCCTTGTGCCCGGCTCGTCCGATTTATTGGTTTCAGCCGCAGTCCAATACCTTATGAGCACCGGTAATCCGATTATAACTTTAGCGATCTTTGTCGCCTGGAATCTTTTTGGCGTGTATCGAATTGATGTTATTTGTAGCGCTTGCGGATACTACCCGGAAATGGACAACCCGCTCGGCCTGTCTTGCCCCTTAAGCGATTTTGACGGCAAAGAATCCGGCTCATTTAGGCAGGGAACGATTACCGCGGCTCAATGGAAGGTAAAACAGGTCATTGGGGAGTCTTTAAATATGTCAAAATCTTTAAATGATGCGAATATGCTTCCAACGCAAATTATGACGTTGCGACAGGAGGACGTTGATGCTTATGCTTCCCAGTTAAATAGCGACTATGGAGCGGCTAATGCGCGCGGGAATTCCGGTCTTTGGTCAAACAAACTCATGTGGGATCATATACATATCGGCTTTTAAGCCGATAAAATGACCAATTAACCTGATTATTCTAATTTCTAATCAATCTCCAATGGTTCAATTTCTAATGTCTAATTTTAGTCATTGACTAGTTGGGATTTATTTAGGTCAGTTAGGTTAATTAGAAATTTTAAAGCGTACTCGCTCAACCTTACTTTCCCCTATCTTTCCATTTATTTTTTCAATGATTTCGCCTATTTGTGTTTGTAA
>JAENIV010000023.1:0-11795 GCA_016844295.1 Candidatus Berkelbacteria bacterium | reverse complement strand
TGGTCCTCAGATACTTGTCGCGCAGCATCACAAATTTCGGCTGCCTCCAGCGGCTTTTGATAGCGCTTAAAGCGCGGATCACTGCTCAATATTTTAGAAAATTTTTCAATTGCCATATTTGTATATTACTTTAACTCCACGATCTTCGCTTTTTCTCTTAATCTCTTATCAATATGATCTAAATCTGTTGTCGTAATAATTGCCTGCTGATTTTCAACAAGTTTGGCCAAATGGTATCGCCTATCTTTGTCGAGTTCCGAAAAAATATCATCTAAAAGTAATATTGGCCTCTCCCCTTTCGGCCCGAGGCCGACCAGCTTTGGGCTGGTTTCTTGGGCCAAATATTCTAACTCTGCCATTTTTAACGCCAAAACCACGCTCCGGAACTCCCCCCTTGAACCAAAAGTTGTAACATCTTTATTCTCTAATAAAAATGTCATGTCGTCTCTATGCGGCCCCAATAAAGTTGATGTACATTCCACTTCCCTGCCTTGTATGGCGATCAGAGACTCTGTAAAGTTTTCTGCTTGAACTGTTGGTTTATACTTAACGAGCAGCGATTCTTCCTCGCCGGCAATTTCTGTATATATTTTTGTCAAATTTTCATTAATCTGGTCTATCGCCTGCTGGCGTTTTTTTATTATATACGACCCCAAAACGACTAATTTTTCATCCCAAAAGACAAGCTCATTAATTTTTGATCTGCCAATTTTGATAAAATACAAAAGTTTATTGCGACCGCGAATAATTTTTGCCAAATCCAACAAGGCTAAAGTGTATCTTTTATCAATCTGGCAAAGCAAAATATCTAAAAAGCGGCGTCTGAGCACCGGCGCACCGGAAACAATTTGAATTTCTTCGGGGGAAAAAAGCACCGTGGGTATTTTGCCCAAGAGTTCCGTGAGTTTTTTGTTAACTCCGTTTATTTTAACAATTTTTGTTTGAGGATATTTTGGGCTGGGAGTATTTTGGATTACCAGGTCAATTTCAAATTTTTCGCTATTTTGAACCCGGCAGGTAATT
Organism: Candidatus Berkelbacteria bacterium; assembly: GCA_016844295.1. Classification (GTDB taxonomy): domain Bacteria; phylum Patescibacteriota; class UBA1384; order UBA12157; family JAENIV01; genus JAENIV01. The sequence goes on along the minus strand of JAENIV010000023.1, from coordinate 10,772 downwards.
TTAGCTAATTCTTCTCCCCACTTTATAGTTTCCGTGTCTTTGCTTGTTCGCCAAGAACGCCCCGTAGATAAAATATAGGCCGCTTCAATTACATTCGTTTTCCCAACTCCATTCGGTCCGATCAGAATGGTGGTCTTGGTAAAATCGATTGAGTATTTTTCGTAATTTCTAAAGTTGATGAGATCGAGATGTTTAAGCATAAATTTCTAATTATTCTCGTTGCTATGGCAAGGCATTTATTAACCTAATTGACCTAATCAAATCCCAATGACCAATTCCCGATATCTAACTTTTTAGTCATTTATATATTGGGGCTTGGGATTTTTTTAGAATAATGGGACTATTCGCCTTAGCGAATCAGGTTAATTAGGTCAATTTATTTTAGTCATTTTTAATGACTACTCTTCCGTCCTCAGCGGCATAATAATATAAAGATAGTTTTTATCTTTTGACGGCCGAATAATTCCGGGCGAAAGTTGTCCCGCCATTTCTAGATCTACTTTTTCTGTCCCAAGAACCTGTAAGGCATCAAGTAAAAATTTGGAATTGAAGGCAATCTCTAGGTCATCTCCGTTAATTTGGGCCGAAATATCCGAGGTATTGTCCCCAATTTGAGGCGATACAGCTAAAACTTGGATAGTTTTGGGTTTTTTCATCACGATTTTGATATTGTTGGCGCTTTCTCTGGCAAAAAAACTTGCCATTTTTATTGCATTGGTAAATTCGGTGGTATTTAATTCTATTCTTGTTTTAATGCTTGTGGGAATTATTTGCTCGTAGTCCGGGAAGCTGCCTTCAATTAAGCGCGAAACAACTTCTGTTGGGCCGAGTTGAAACTGTATTTGGTTTTCACCAACTTTGATATCGACTTTTTCTAATGGTTCGTCAATTAACCGACCGATTTCAGCCATTGTTCGGGCAGGAATAATATAACTTGCTTTTAAGGCGTCTTTAGAAAGCGTAGAAATGGTCTTTTCTGCGAGACGGTAACTATCTGTGGCGACCAATTTGATTTTGCCAGAATCTACTATCATATATACACCGGCTAAAACCGGCCGTGTTTCGTCCAAAGCACAGGCAAAAACTGTTTTTGAAATTGCATCTTTCAAATCCGTGGCGCCGAGTTGAATACTCGCGTTACCTTTAACTTCTGGGATTAATGGAAACTCGCTCGCTTCAATACCTTTAATATTGGCCTTAAAATGTTCTGAGGCCAAATGCAAGGTTGCGTCTTTTAATTCCAGGTTGATTGTTTTATCGGTGTTGGTGGATGTGAACTCGGAAATTAACCTTGCCGGGCAAGTAACCGCGCCGTCAGCATCAACTTTTGCACCAATCCAAGTACTAATACCGATTTCTAAATCTGTTGCCGATAGTTTTAATCTGCCTTTTTCGGTTTTAATTAAAATGTTATTTAGCACTGGCAAAGTGGTTCTAGTTCCCACCATATGAGAGACGATTTGTAAACCCCTTGATAAATTCTCTTGTGTACAAGATACCTTCATAATGTATTCCTTTCCGACAAACTAACATTCACGAATTATCGCGAATTTTTTCTTATTTCTTATTAGTATCAATTAATGTATAAGATTCATGGTTATTTATCCACAATATATTATTATTTATTAATTAATTAAAGAAAAATAACAATAATAAGGCCTGTGTATTCTGTGTATTAATAGATGTAAATTATTGTGGACATATTGTGTTTAACCCTGTGTATATATGGTAAATTTCTGTGGATATGTAAGTTTACGAATGTCACAAGTTGAGTTTTTCAAAAGTTTTCCACAGAATTTTTCGTATATGTTTACAAATAAGAAAGTTATCCACAATTTATCCACAACGCTCCGCCCCAGGCGAGCAAATCCTAAGCACGAAGTACTAAATTCTAAACAATTATTAATGTTCTAATATTTAAATTATAAACGTTTGGGATTTTGAACTTTGAATTTGGAATTTGTTTAGGATTTCGATATTCGAATTTAGAATTTAATCGGCTATGCCGAATATAATTGTTCTTTGATCATTGTTAATTCTTTTTTTAAATTTTCGTTAGACGCAATTTCTCTTTCAATTTTGCTTACACCGTGCATGATCGTGGTGTGGTCCTTTTTGTTTAATTCATGACCAATCTTTGGAAATGATAAATTCATTTCATGGCGCAGTAAATACATGACGATTTGTCGCGGGCCTACAAGAATTCGGTCTCTTTTGGGCGAAAGAAGTTGCGCAGATTCTATTTTGAAATAGCCGCCAACTGTGGAAATAATTTTTTCGACCGATAGATTCTTACCTTTCGAAGCCACAATATCCTCTAAAACCTTTGTCACCGTGTCTAAAGAAGGTGTTATGCGATTTAATTGGCAGTAAGCCATTATCCGATTTATCGCGCCCTCAAGCTCGCGAATATTTGACTCAATATTGGTGGCGATAAAATTTAGAACATTATCGTCCATTGGGAACTCTTTTTCTAAAGATTTAGATCTTAAAATCGCCTCACGCATTTCTAAGTTCGGAGGCTGAATATCTGCTACCATCCCGGCGCCGAAGCGGGATGAAAGACGGTCTTGCATTTGAGGAATGGCTTTGGGCACGCGGTCGGAGGTAATAACAATCTGGCGGTTAGACTGGTGCAAAGTATTAAACGTGTGAAAAAACTCTTCCTGCGTCCCCTCTTTACCGGATAGAAATTGAATGTCGTCAACTAAAAACACATCAACACCGCGATATTTTTTCTTAAATTCATCGGTTTTATTATGGGAAATTGATTGGACATAATCGTTGGTAAAGCGTTCGCAGGAAACATAAACGATTTTTTTCTTGGGGCTCTTTTTTAGGATTTCATTGCCAATGGCTTGGACTAAATGAGTTTTGCCCAGACCAACTCCGCCGTACAAAAATAGGGGATTATAAACAAGCCCGGGCTTGGTAGAGACCGCCTGGGCCGTGGCAGCGGCTAAGCGGTTGGAATTGCCGATGACGAAATTATCAAATTGGTATTTGCCATTTAAATGGGGGTGTTCTACGGGAGAAATATCCGCCATATCTGTTTTAACAAGTTTGGGGGCTCTGGGCGGGGCAACTTGGGTGCTGATTTTATATGTAATCTTTAAAATCTTGGGATTAATTTTTTGCAAGGCTTTTAAAATTTCCGGATGAAATTTATTTTCTAACCATTCTTTGGCAAAACCGTTAGGGACACCGACTGTAGCCTCTTGGTCGGAAATTGACAATAAAAAAGTGTCCTTAAACCAAGTTGTAAAGTTGGCTTTGCTTAAGGTTACTTCAAGTTCTCCTAGGGCTGTTTGCCAAATTTCTTTAGGATCCATAACCAAACCTTTGGTTTGGAAATTCGAAATTCTAAATTCGAAATCCCAAACAATATCTAATGTTCTAAATTCTAAAGTTTAAAACATTAGGATTTAATATTTTGAATTTGTTTAGAATTTGGTGCTTCGTGCTTCGGATTTCTGCGCAGTATCATCTTATGTTCTTGCTGCGCAGTTGTCCACAGGTAGTTATCCACAATCGTTTCTACCTCATCGTATGCGACTTATCCACAGGGTGTCAAGGGCTGTACTAAATACATGTGGATTAAGTAGGGGATACAAAAACCCCGTTAGATAACCTCGCATCTAACGGGGTGAAGGGCGGCCCCGCCAAATGGCGGGCCGCCCGTGTGGGTCACCTATCTTCGCAGTAGGTCATGGAGTGTCGGGCCGAGGATCCCGAAGCAGAACAGCGCGAAACCGACGAAAAACTGCGGCAAGACCATCCGCCGCCTGATTGCAAGGTTCGCAAGCAGGCCAGTCCCAATGCCACCGAGAAGAAGCATTACTTCTACCGGCATTCCTGTCTCCTTTCTCCAGCGCTCCCATCGTGGACATATGATTATAACACAAAACAGCCTAAATGTCAAGTATTTAGGGCTTATTATTGACAGATTTAATATAGTAGAGCAAAATCTAAATAGCCGTAAAAAAAGGGCTAAATACAAAATGCCATACTTCGACTCCCTTAAACAATTAGGTTTAAATCAAAAAGAGCAGGATGTATATCTGGCGATTTTGCAAATGGAAAAGGCCTCCGTCAACGACTTATCGATTCACGCCAAAACTAAGAGATCGACGACCTATAATATCGTCTATCGATTAAAGGCCGAAGGGTTTGTCAGCGAAACAACCGAAAACAATAAACACTTTTTTGTGGCCAATAACCCGGAATTGGTTTTAAGCGTTCTCGATGAGAAAAAACGCCATTTCAAGCAAGAATTACCGGCCATTTTATCGCTTTACAATATCCTGCCACAAAAACCAAAAGTCGCTTATTTCGAAGGCGTTGGAGGGATTAAGCAACTTTATGAAGACACACTATTAATCTTACAAGCCGGCGATGAAATCCTGGCCTATGTGAGCACCGACACGGTCAAACATCTTGAAGAATATTCGGTTGATTATATTAAAAGGAGAGTCGCCAAAAAAATTATGTTGAGGGGGATTTATAACAACTCTCCTGATATGCAGAAATATATGGCTAAGAATAAAGAGCAAATGAGAGTGGCGAAGATGATTTCAGAAAAAGAAATTCCCCTAGAGAACGAAATCAATATCTATTCAAATAAAATGATTATCATCACTTACAAACCCGAACCCTATGGAATACTCATCGAATCCAAGGAAATAACAAACACTCAAAAGGCGATATTCGAGACTCTCTGGAAAAGATTATAGTTCTTGATTTAGTCTTTCTTTCTCGGCTTGAGTTCTTAAAATATAATATGCTAATTGGCCTATTTCGAAGTTTATACGGGCAATATTGCTTTCGTCTCCATAGCGGTCAGCCATTTTATTCAAAAGATCAAAAAGGTGAGGATTGTCTTGCCTGACTATATCAGACCGTTTATCAAAGGCTTCCGGGTCACGTTTTAGACTCTCTTTAGTATCAGCAATCGTTTCAAAACTAATTCTTGGCAGAATTTCCTTAACTCCCTTTTTACTGCCATGGTCCTCTAAAAGGAAACAAATATTTCTGGCAATATAGAGTGGGTCGCTTTCGCGGTAGCCGGGCAGCCACGGGTCAGAACTATCATAGGGGATGGTTGATTTTTGAACCTCGGCAATTTTACCGAGCAAAAAATTCATGTGTTCAAAAAGCACTTCATTTTCTTCGGCAAAAACATGCTGGTACTCTTGGCCCAATTTTCCCCGATCAACCAAGCCCTCAACAATTTCACTTGTTTCATGGCTAACTCTTGGCAATAAATAATGTTTTTCTAAGCCTTTGATTTCCTGTGGGCTTATTTTATGGCTAGATTCTGGTGCAGGCATATTATCTCCTTTACTTAATAATGGAGTGCTATTAATTTAATATTAGCACTTTTTTGGATATGAAAAGGGCGGGAGCTTTCGCTCCCGCCCCGTGCGGTTGTCATCTTGACTTAATCTTGTTCCAGTCAAGAGATATGGCCCATTCAAGGGCCTTGTTGGGGTCGCTGAAGATCTCCGCTGCCGGTTTGACCTTCTGCATCACAAGCCGGAAATTGCTGTCCCGCAGAACCGAGTAAGTTTCGCGGCAATGCTGGCACCTCATGTGCTGAACGAACCAGATACCGTTGTGACGCCTGATGGCCACAAGTTCGTCTGGTATCAGAACTTCCGTGGTCGTGGTTCCATCGCCGGCGACCGGGTCATTAACCCAGTCGACACGCTGGCTGAAGTGCTGGATAGACTCGACTATGTTTTTCTCTTTTTCCTTCTCCTTCATCTTGAAATCGAAACGGTAGAACGAATTGAAGAAGGGGAGCTTCAGGGCGCGGATGGTGCCGCCGACACTCGCGATGGCATAACGCCACTCGTCGTGTCCCTCCATGCGGTGTCCGTGGGAGACGATCCATCTCATCTCTCCATAAGAGCCGTAAGTCAGGTCGTTGTAGAGCATATCCCACTCCATGAAGGAGTCGGTATCCCGCAGCAACGATTCGATCCGGACAAAACGGAAATACTCCTTAATCCTTGCAATCAGACCCATTTCCATTCTCCTTAGAGTTATATTGTCAACGCTCGAGCTTTTCAGGTAACACCTGATTGGCTCAAGGTTGACCCCCTCCACTTCCAAGTGAAGGGGGGGGGCTATTACTGGTTATTTAGGCCAGTAGATTGTACAGAGACCAGCGATACCGAGAACGGTGAATACCGCGCCGAGCCAGAAGGATCGGCGGTTTCTCTTGCGCTCGATGAGCATGCAGACGATGCCGCAGAGCGCGACATTGATGCTCCCTACAATCAGCCCAGCAACAATACTTGTCACCTCAGTTCTCCTTAAGGTTCCTTCAGATGGGCTAACCCGTAACGGGCCATATCCCATCGTGAACATTGTATTATAACATGTTTTGACGCAAATGTCAAGCCTTTTCGACTTAGGTATTGACAGATACAATAATTTCTGATATCATTTAATAAGTCGGTATAAACCGACTACTGACTGTTTCGGCAGTCATTCTCGAGCCGGATGGTAATCCGACATCGGGAATCCAGAGTCACGATTATGAAACATTATTACATTTACATAACAGCCAGCAAAAGAAATGGAACCTTATATATCGGGATGACTTCTAATCTTGTCCAGCGGATTTATCAGCATAAACACAAGAGTGTTGACGGTTTTACTGCTAAATATAATGTTGATAGATTAGTCTATTTTGAAAAGACAGCCGATGTTCACTCTGCGATTAAAAGAGAAAAACAGCTTAAGAATTGGAAAAGAAAATGGAAATTGGGACTGATTGAAAAAGTGAATCCCAATTGGAATGATTTATACAATGATTTAACTGGATCCTGACTTTCGTCAGGATGACAAATGGAATACATGAAATCTTTGTCTAACCTAGGTTTTAATCAAAAAGAGCAGGATGTATATTTTGCTTTGTTAGAATTAGAAAAGGCCACCGCCAATGAAGTTGCTTATAAGTCAAAAGTAAAGCGTCCAACCACCTATGATATCCTCTATCGCCTACGCCAACAAGGTTTTATTGCGGAGACATACGAGAACAAAAAAAGATTTTTTGTCGCTAACCCCCCTGAAAATCTTATTGAAATCATAGAAGCGCGGAAGCGTGAACTAAAAGAAGATTTGCCGGAATTATTATCGATTTTTAATACCAAGGAGCGGAAGCCAAAGGTCCAATATTTCGAAGGTTTGGATGGTATTATTCAACTTTATGAAGATACTTTGGAAGTTTTGGAAAAAGGCGATGAAATACTCGCCTATGTTGCCGATTATGAAATTCCCGAACTTGAACAATATATGCATGATTACGTAATTCGTCGCGCTAAAAAAGGCATTAAGGCGCGCGGAATTGCCGAAAATAAGCCCGGCATTAAAGAGTTTACTAAAGAGAATAAAGAACAACTTCGGGTGACCAAACTTATTAGCGAGGGCCAATTTAATTTACGTAATGAAATCAATATCTACGCCAACAAAGTTATTATTATCACTTAGGGGGGGGCTATAAGGGAGAGAGAGGGAAGAAGGGAAACCCATTTCTTCGTCCAATGTCACCCATATCGCCCATTTAACCCTTATTACCCATCGAACCCTTATCGTCTATAGAAAGTAATTATGCATAAACCCGAAGGGTACAAAGAACTTTTAGTTTACAAACGCGCCGATGAGTTGCGCGATTTTGTCATCAAAATCACTGAAAATTTTTCTTACGATGAACGCCGCCGCAAAGAACATTTTCGTGATTCGGCCAGATCGGTTAAGCAAAACATCGTCGAGGGCTGGAAACGATCAACCACCAAAGAATATTATGACTTTTTGAGTTTTTCGCTAGGGTCATTAGCGGAAATTAAAGAAGACAATGACGATTCGCTGAAAGATGGCTTAATATCGAAAGAAGTTCATCTGCGTCTGAAAAACAAATGTCGCGAAGAGGACTATTTGTTAAATCGCCTCAAATTATCGTTGCACAAGAAAGTGGAAAACGAAGGAACTTTGCCGACAAGGGAAAAATACCATTCCGTAAAATTCGGGGAAAAACAAAATCAGAAAGATTTTGACAGTTATTTAGACAAATTAGGTTTAAAGAAACTAGAAGATGGGAGATTTATTCAAGAAAAGGGCGAAAAGGGTGAGAGGGGCGAGAAGTGAACAAGAGAAGGAAAAGAAAAAAGAGTAGATGGGGATAAGGGGTTGAATTTTTTAAAAGATAAGATATAATGGAGTGGATTCAGAAATATTCAACTACAAATCTATTACAAAAACTACAAACCAATCATTTGTATTATTTGTAATTAAATTTGTAGATTCGTATTCGAAAGGATTTATCCATGAAAAGAACATATCAACCGCACAACAAACGAAGAATCAGGGTTCACGGATTTCGTGAAAGAATGAAAACCGCCGAGGGGCGGAGGGTTTTAAAAAGAAGACGCGCAAAAGGCAGAAAAAGATTAGCCGTCACAATTCCAAAATAATGCGAAAGTATGTTAGCCAAAAAATATCGTTTAAGTCGTAAAGACATCGGCATCATCCACAAAAGAGGCAAAAAATTTAACGCAGGCGCGATTGGTATTAAATATTTTACCAACAATTTATCTTTTGCAAGATTCGCCATTAACATCCCGAAAAGTGTCTACAAAAAGGCGACTGACCGCAACCGGTTAAGAAGAATAATTTACGACGAAGTTGGTAAAAAACAAATTACGCCTTACGATATTATTATCAGTATTTATCATCAAGTTGATGAAAAAAATATTAAAGCCCAAATCCAAGAATCTTTCGATAGGTTACGTTTGTAAAGCGCCGTCGCTCTTTTTAATCCGCGCTTATCAAAAAACCTTGTCGCTTGACCACGGGCCCTTAGCGATGCTTTATTCAGAAGGATTCTGCCGCTACAAACCCACGTGCAGCCAATATACTTACGAAGCCATCGATCAATACGGAGTCATTAAGGGTGGTTGGTTAGGCTTTAAACGCCTTTGCCGATGTACCCCTTGGGCCGAAGGCGGACTCGACCCAGTAAAATAATTTAATTTTGAGGGAACAATATGAAAGCTATTTTAAAAGCCATTCTCTATCGTCCTTTATATAACGCCCTAATTTTTTTAGTGTGGTTTATCCCCGGCCACAATGTTGCCTGGGCAATTATAATTTTGACGGTTGTTGTCCGATTGGCTCTACTGCCCCCATCCTTGAAAGCAAACCGCTCTCAAATTCGCATGCACCATCTCCAACCAGAAATGCGAAAACTTCAGGAAAAGTACAAAGATGACAAGCAAGCCCAATCGAAAGCCCTCATGGAATTTTATAAAAAACACAAAGTCAGCCCCTGGGGTTCGTGTCTGCCGTTATTGATTCAGCTCCCAATCTTAATTGTTCTTTATTACGTTTTCATCAACGGTTTAAGTATGGAACGCTTTGATCTTTTATATGCCTTTACGCCTAGGCCGGAAGTCATTAATACTATTTGGCTAGGGATTGATCTTGCCAAGCCGGATAAATTTATATTCCCGATTATCGCCGGGGCGATGCAGTTTATTCAAGGCTGGCAAATGCAGTCGCAATTTAAACCTTCCCCAACAAGTCAAGGCAAGGGCGCGGATATGCAGGGTATGCTTTCCAAACAAATGCTTTACATCATGCCTGTATTCACAGTTATCATCTCCATGAGCCTACCGGCAGCCTTACCGCTATATTGGATACTTACAACCATATTCGGAATTTTTGTTTGGTGGTGGGCGGAAAAAACCACTCCAAAGATTGAAATTAGCGATGAGAAACTAGAAATTAGTGACAAACAAGGGGCTTGGACAAAAGAGAAAAAAGAAGAAATTCACAAATCCACTAAGCACGGGGTAGAGGTTACGGTAAGAAGGAAGAAATAGGTAAAATTTTCCACGAATTTTACGCACAAATTAAATACCAATGATTAGTGTTAATGAGTGTGAAAGATTAGTGGAGGAGAATTCAATATATGTCGCTAGATAAATTTTCCACCAAAGGTGGATCGCCCTTGGGGCGAAAAATCGAAGAAACCGCCGGGAATCTTATGAAGCACTTTGACAGCGCAGCCAAAATTAAAGTGGATATTGATGACACCAGTTGTAACGTAGAGATTGAGACGGAAATTTCAGGGCTTTTAATCGGCCGGCACGGGGAGACCCTTGAGGCTTTACAGCATTTATTACGCTTACTCGTTTGGCAAGAGCAGGCCGAGTTTATTCCCTTGGTTGTTGATATTTCCGGCTACCGGGCGGCCCGGCAAGGCGAATTGGAAGAATTAGCCAAAAATTCAGCCTCAAAAGTTAAGGAATTTGGCGGGAGCGAAAGTTTGCCATCCATGAGCGCCTATGAAAGACGGCTTATCCACATGATTTTACAAGATATTGAGGGGATTGAGAGTGAATCGGAGGGCGAAGAACCGTATCGGAGGATAGTGATTAGACCGAAAATAAAATAAGAAGTATCTAGTTACTAGCCACTCGTTACTCGTATAATCAATATTAGTAACAAGTAACTATATACGAGTTACAGTGGGAATGGCGGGATGCCGGAGAGGCTTAACGGGCTGGTTTCGAAAACCATGCGTCCCGAAAGGGGCACGGGGGTTCAAATCCCTCTCCCGCCGCCAAAGCGGGTTTGTGAGTTCCCAGCCCTCAGCACCAGGCTGATGGGCCTTGGGTCCAAAGGCTGGTCGGCCTCGGGCCGAGAATCTCACCCTCTTCGTTTACCTCGAACGAGCGTCGTGAGTTGAGAGGTTTACCCAG
>JAENIV010000076.1 GCA_016844295.1 Candidatus Berkelbacteria bacterium | reverse complement strand
ACTCGAGCCCGTACCTTTACACTTACGTAACGCTGTTACTGACCTGATGGCAGATTTGGACTACGGTAAAGATTATCAATGGACTGATGATAAAAATTTCCAAGATAATCTTGAGTTTTTACCAACAAATCTTAAAGGTAAAAAATATTATAAGGAGAAGAAAAAGCCTTGACCCTCACACCTAAATATATTGAATAATACATTTTGGCATTGATTTATTCGCAATTATTATTTAAAAATTATTAAGGTGCACTACGACCACATAGGTGTGGGGGTTGACAGATTAATTATTTTTTGTTATGATGTTATTCGATAAAGTAATTGTTACTCATTTCTGATTTTAAATCTTGAGGTCAGAAATAAGTAACAGTTTGGGCGCCGTGTTGGTCGGTAGTACCTATGGAGGCCACATCTCCGGTCGCCTGGATCAGCGGCGCCCGCCCATTCAGGGAGAGACGGCCAGTTTCTGTGACGACGAGGATCCCCGTCCGGGTCGTCACCTGGTTTCACTCTGATCGAGCTGCGTTTCACGCGGCCGTCTCTCCCCGATTTTCGCCCGTCCCCACCACCCAACGGTGTGGACACCGGGACCCCTTCTGACGCAATGGCGCGATGTGGCTACCGCCTCCGCGGCACCGCGTAGTACCTTGCTAGGGAGGGGTCCCGGTCGCCTTAACAGATCGGGAAGTCATCCGACTTCCCTCACAGAGTTGGGGGATATCCTCACGTGTCCCCACGCGAGGACCCTCAATCAGGCCCGGCATCAGTACGCCGGGCCTGCTTTAAATCAAGCAAATTTTTCTAAAACAAAAAAGACCATTTGGTCTTCTTTTTGATATTTATCAGGTACGTTGGGGAGATGGCGCGTGCCATCTCCCACTAACAAATCGCGCCCAGACACCTAACCAGGTTATTTGGCCCATTTCTCCGGTACATCTTCCGGCGCCTCGGCGCCCCAATGGAGTTCCCCTAATGGCCGGTGTGCATGATTCTTATTGAGATAGAGCCGGACTCCTCCACCCCGCTTGAGAGAGTGAAGGGCTTTCGCCACCGTCCAGGCCTTCTCCAGATCATCGTCTGGATCGAGTTCGACAGCGAAATACGGGTCTTGCATTCCCGCTGTAATATACGAGCTGGTCTCGAATGCGTAATCGCCCGAGCGAACTCCGATCTTGCCGAGAGCGCGCTCAATGTCCCGCTTGATATCCTCAATCCACTGACCATCCTTAATACCTCTTCCCATGACTATAACCTTCATGCCTGTCCTCCTCACGCTCAGATCACGATATCAACTCGGCCAGTCCAAACTGTCGATCATACGACGATACTATAAAAATACCCGAAAGTCAAGTGCTTTTCAAGATGAACAATCTTTAAAAGATTATTTATTATGCTACAATCGGAGTATGCAGCGTGATCATAAATGGCTAAAAAATAGGCTGGAAATGATCTGGAAAAGATATTTTCCAGACATTGCGGTAGCTAACAACGTTTTTGTTAAATTCGGCCGGCCTACCAGGACTAGACTCGGTTCGATTAAATTTGGCCGAAGAAAAATCGATCCAAATACTATTATTACAATCAACGGCTTTTTTACTGATCCCGAAATTCCCGAATTTGTTGTTGATGGTGTCTTAGCCCATGAATTAACTCATTACGCTCACGGATTCGCCAGTCCGCACGAGCAACAGCATCGCTATCCGCATCAGGGCGGGGTTGTCAGGCGGGAGATGTCTGACAGAGGTCTAAAAGATTTATTACAATTAGAAAAAAGGTGGATAAAAGATAATTGGGTAAAATATTTAAAAACTCAGAGGGCCCTTTAGAAAATAAAAAAATAATAGTACAGGTAGACAAAGGACGCAAGGTATAGTACAATAATTACAGTAAGATATTGCCCCATCACATCTCCTTTCTGACTTATAACGGCGTAAAACGCCGATATATCGCAGAAACGTTGTGTGCGGGGCTTCTTGAACTTTCTTTCTGCCTTCGCAGAAGTGAAATTCAGGAGCGAAAGGTAGGTGATTTTTACTCTTGGACACAAGACCAAATTATTCATACAATCGAGACGACCGCGGTGAACCTTTCGAAGTGATGCTTCGTAAGTTTTTTCGTGATGTCCAACAAAGTGGGATTCTCACGGAAATAAAAAAAAGGCGTTTCCACGCGCAAGATTTATCCCGTGAAAGAATTCGTGAGGCCGCTCGTCGCAAAGCCTACCGCCGGAAGATAAAAAGAGGCTATTAGTGGTAATAGGTACCAGGAAATAGTTATTTGCATAAGGAGCCTAAATGCGACTGACCCAACAAATCGATGTCGACCTGGGAGAGTCAATGAAAAGTAAAGACGAATTAAAAACGTCAGTTTTACGTATGTTAAAATCTGCCCTTAAAAACTGGCAGATTGCTAATAAAAAAGAACCCCAAGATGCTGATATTTTACAGGTTATCCAAAAAGAAATTAAATCCCGTAAAGATTCAATCGCTATGTATAAGCAGGGCGGGAGAGAAGAACTTGCCGAAAAAGAAAAATCCGAGGTTGAAATTTTGCAAAATTATCTTCCTGAACAATTAAGCGAAGACGAAATCCGTGAGAAAATAAAAGAAGTAATTTCTTCTACCGGCGCTACCGGCCCTCAAGATATGGGTAAAGTAATGGGCCCGATTATGGCAGAATTCAAAGGCAAAGCCGACGGGACGACAGTTTCGCAAATAGTCAAAGAAGAATTGTCTAGATGATCATTCTCAAAAATATCGATAAAAAATATCATTTCAAGATCAAAAAAACCGTATCAAATTTTCTCGGAGATAATAATATCAATTCCCAGAGCAGCGTGAGTGTTGAATTTGTCTCATCAAAAAAAATTAAAGCCTTAAACAAAAAATGCCGTAAATTAGATAAACCGACAGATGTCTTAAGCTTTCCAATCTGGAAAAATATTCAGGATATTCCAAGGGGATCATTTAGTCGGTATTCACCATTGATTTTTGTCAAAATTTCGATAATTTGGTAAAATTATATATGATATAGAAAGAATGGGCTAGGCCCGACTAATGAGGGCCGCCCGGCCAGGTTTTATTTCAAAAATTTGGCTTAGGGAGGGAATCTATCGATGCCTAAAGACAATCTCTTCGTAGGTTTGGATGTCGGTTCTACTAAGGTCGCTGCTTGTTGTGGTGAGATTGTTGAAGGTATGATAAATATCTGCGGATTACGGTTTCGGCAATTTCCGAAGCCTTAGAAAAATTGGAGACTATCTCGGCTCGACAAATTCGTTCGGCGGTTGTGGGAATTTCTGGACCCCACATCACAACGAGTATTTCCAAGGGTGTTGTAGCGGTTTCTCGGGCCGACGGCGAAATTACGGTCTCTGACGTTGGTCGTGTAATTGAGGCCGCTCGGACCGTGGCGTTACCACCTAATAGGGAGATTTTGCATGTCATTCCCAGATCATACGTAGTTGACGGACAAGAAAAAATTGATGATCCCGTGGGTATGACGGGTATTCGGCTAGAAGTCGAAGCCTTGGTTGTTTCCGGAGCCACTTCAGCTATTAAAAATTTAACAAAATGTATTTTTCAGGCTGGTCTTGAAATTGATGATTTGGTTTTCGCGCCCCTAGCGACTGGATATACTTTTTTAACCAAAAAGCAAAAAGAAATTGGGGTCGGGTTATTAGATATTGGTGGGGGCACTACGTCTTTAGTTGTTTTTGAAGAAGGGGATATATTACACGCGGCGGTTTTACCAATTGGTTCGGGCTTGATTACTAATGACTTGGCCATTGGACTTCGAACATCAATCGAAACGGCCGAAAAAATTAAAATAAATTATGCCAGTGCGATTCCAGATAAAATTCGCGAATCGGAAACAGTTTCGTTAGCCCAATTTGATGCGGGCGAGACCGAAAAGATTGAAAAAAAATATATTTCAGAAATTGTTCAAGCAAGGCTGGGTGAAATCTATTCATTAGTCGCCAATGAACTGAAAACCATAGGGAAAGATGGCATGCTTCCTGCGGGGGTGGTCTTGACAGGCGGGGGGTCTAAGTTAGAAGATTTAATCGAAGCCACGAAAGATTATTTACGCTTACCCGCCGAGATTGGTAAACAAAATTTTGAACTTGGAGGGTTTGTTGACAAGCTAGGGGACCCTGTGTATGCTACAAGTGTCGCTCTTATGCTCTACTCATTTGAACATAGTCAAAGTAGTTTCAGTCCGAGCGAACCAGGAATTTTAGGTAAAGCAAAGGGCTTCTTAAAACATTTATTACCCTAAAGCACAATCGAAATTGGCTTTAGGATAAACCTTTATATAAATACGACAAATTTTTTGAGGAAATTTAATGGAAAAAGGTTCGGAAATTGAATCTTTTGCAACTATTCGCGTGGCCGGTGTCGGCGGATCGGGTGGTAATGCCATCAACCGAATGATCGCCCACAAACTTAAGGGGATTGAATTTATTGCCATCAATACCGACGCTCAGGCCTTAGTCCACAATCAAGCGCCTATTAAAATCCAGGTTGGGAAAGAAACCACGAGAGGATTAGGCGCTGGTTCTGATGTAGAATTAGGCAGAAAATCAGTTGAAGAAAATAAGGACGAAGTTTATGAAGCCTTAAAGGGTTCTGATATGGTCTTTGTCACCTACGGCGCAGGCGGAGGGACCGGTACCGGCGCGGGCCCGATGGTTGCCTCCATCGCTAAAGAACTCGGGGCATTAACGGTGGGCGTTACTACCAAACCATTCAGTTTTGAAGGCCAACGAAGAATGAAAGTCGCCGAATTAGGCATCGAAGAATTACGCGATAAAGTTGATACTTTAATAACAATTCCCAACGATAGGTTACTCCAAATAATTGATAAAAAAACTTCTCTTTTTGATGCCTTTGGAATTGTTGATGACGTCTTACGCCAAGGCGTCCAGGGAATTTCCGATCTAATCACTTTACATGGTATTATTAACGTTGATTTTGCTGACGTACGAACAATTATGGCTGATGCTGGATCTGCATTAATGGGAATCGGCCGAGCTTCGGGGGATAACCGTGCAATTGAAGCCGCCCGAGCAGCCATTGATTCACCTTTACTAGAACTCTCGATTGACGGCGCTAAGGGTATTTTATTTAATATTACCGGCGGAACAGATATGGGCATGTATGAAATCGACGAAGCCGCTAAAGCCATTACCGAAGCCGCAGATTCAGACGCAAATATCATTTTCGGAGCAATTATAGACGAGGCTATGTCCGGTGAAATAAAGATTACCGTCATTGCAACTGGTTTTGATGTAGATAAAATTCCACGACCGGGCTTAGAGAAAATGTCCTCTCAGACCTCAACTCCAATATCGGCACCAATTCGCGAGGAAGAACAAAGCTAGACATTAGAGGAATGCCCTTCCTGTTCTGATGTTTATTTTTGTTCTCAGCGTCTAATATTTGATATATTTGACGTATAAAAGGAGGTATTGTGTCAAGCGAACTTCTTAAACCCGAGAAGGTAATGATTGTGCCAGAAAACGATGAAAATCTTTTCGATTCTTCTAAGAAATTTAGGAAAGAAGAAAAAATTACAACTTTAAAAGATTTACAAAACGAATTAATCCAACCACAATTTAGTAAGAATGCTCTCGAAATTTTACAAAAAAGATATTTAGCCAAAGAGGAAGGTGAAGAAAATGAAACTGCTAAAGACCTTTTAGTCAGAGTTGCTTCGACGATTGCCCAAACGGGACAACAATATGGCACAACTGATGCACAAATTTTAAGTACGGCCAAAAAGTTTTATGAATCAATGGCACGTTTGGAATTTTTCCCCAACTCCCCAACACTCCGAGGAGCTGGCAGGCGTATTCATCAATTGGCAGCCTGTTTTGTAATACCCATACCAGATTCCATGGAGGGTATTTTTGATGCTTTAAAAACAACCGCCTTAGTTCATAAGGGTGGGGGTGGTACGGGTTTTTCTTTCGGAAGACTTAGACCGTCAGGCGATAAAGTTGGCTCAACCGGCGGAGTTGCGGGCGGACCATTATCTTTTATGCATATTTTCGACACTATGGCCTCTGAGGTTATGCAAGGTGGAGTTCGCGTTGGCGCAAATATGGGAATTTTACCAGTTTGGCATCCGGATATTGAAAAATGGATTACCGCCAAGGCCGATAATAAATCTTTTTTAAATTTTAATTTGTCCGTCGCTGCTACTGATGAATTTATGGAAAAAATTGAAGATAACAAAGAATTTGATCTAATTAACCCACGGACTAATCAAAAAACTGGAACGCTCCGAGCGGGCGATACATTTGATTTAATAATTCAAAATGCTTGGAAAAATGGAGATCCAGGATTAATTTTTATTGATAAAATAAATAAAGATAATCCCACACCGGAAATCGGCGAAATTGAATCTACCAACCCATGTGGAGAACAACCATTATTGCCGCATGAATCATGTAATTTAGGTTCAATTAATCTGTCCCAAATGACGAGGGATGGCCAAGTTGACTGGGATAGACTTAAAAAAACAACTCACACTGCTGTTCAATTTATGGATAATGTTATTGATGCCAACAGATACTTCGTCCCAGATATAGAAAAAATGACTAAGGGTAACCGGAAAATTGGTCTTGGAGTCATGGGCTTTGCCGATATGCTTGTCCAATTAGGGATTGCTTATAATTCAGAAGCGGGGATTAAGCTGGCTGAGAAAGTTATGAAGTTTGTTCAAGATGAAGGGATTAAAGAATCTGAAGCCTTGGCCATTACGCGTGGTCCATTTCCAAACATTTCTAAAAGCATATTTAAAAATAAAACTCCCCGCCGCAATGCCACTGTTACAACTATTGCTCCTACGGGGACGTTGAGTTTGCTCGGTGGCTGCGCTGGTGGAATTGAACCGTTTTTTGCGATTGTTATTCGAAAAAAATCAATCTGGAAACAAGACGGCACCTCCGAGTTAGAACAAATTTATGTTAATCCGGTTTTTGAAAAGGTGGCTCAAAAAGACGGCTGGTACTCTGACGAATTGATAGATAAAATTTCTTCTGAAGCCTCAATAAAAGACTTTGAAGAAATTCCCCAAAATGTGAGAAAGATTTTTGTCACTGCCCACGATATATCTCCCGAATGGCATATTAAAATGCAAGCGGCTTTTCAAAAATACACAGACAATGCCGTGTCAAAAACAATTAATTTCCCGAGCTCCGCGACCATTGATGATATTAAAAATGCGTACCTTTTATCCTACAGTTTAAATTGCAAAGGACTAACAGTTTATCGGGACGGTTCGCGAGAAAATCAGGTATTATCGACTGTGAAAAAAGAAGTACCCCTTGAAAGCGAGCCAGAAAAACTGGTCGCTTCCGGAACCGTAAAAATTGTTCCGCGAGAACGCCCAGATATTATTCACGGTTTTACATACCGAATCAAAACCGCCTACGGAAAACTTTTTGTGACTATTAATGACGACGAAAACGGCCAGGCTTTTGAAATTTTTTCTCACCTTGGCAAGGCTGGAGGTTTTTTTGCCGCCAAGGCCGAGGCCATCTGCCGATTAATTAGTCTGTCGCTTCGCTCCGGAATTGATTCACAAGAAATAGTTGATCAACTTAAAGGCATTCGCGGCCCAACACCAACGTGGTCTGAAGATGGCTCAATGATTTTATCACTTCCGGATGCAATTGCGAAGATTTTAGAAAAACATATAAGTAAAGAGCAAACAAAACTTGATCTGGAATATAAAACCGCCAAACAGCCAAAATTGGACGCTATTGACACCGGCATTGCCGAAGAAAATCTCGCCATGAGTAACGGTTTTTCCCCAAAACCGAAAGTATCATCTTTGGCCGACTACGGCGAAGCCCCGGCTTGTCCTGAATGCGGAGGAATGCTCGAGTTAGGCGAAGGCTGCTTGAAATGTAATTTCTGCGGATATAGTAAGTGCTCTTAATATAAATTAATTGATATCGCAAAATCCAGTGAGTTCAGGAATTTAATGCACCAATATTTCATTTCTTATGGTCTCATTGGGGGTTAGAAAATTCAAGCTTTTCCGTGGTCTATTGTTAAGTTTTTC
>JAENIV010000022.1 GCA_016844295.1 Candidatus Berkelbacteria bacterium | reverse complement strand
TTTAAGGACATATAAGCGCACAGCCGGTGCTACTTTTAGCTGATGTTCTCTTTCAAACCGGCAATTCGGACAGCGCTGGATGGACCCGGCAAAATCATGAGCCTTGAAATACCTGTATACATCCGCTGTCCATAATCCGGTCGAGCACCGCGGGCAAAGCGAGAACGAGAGATAGGTGGTTTCCACAAGCCTGTCTTCGAGCAGTCGCTTCGCCGTAACTGCGATCAGAGTAACGGTCGCAGCAGCAACCATAACCCAGAACCTCATCTCACGATCACGGAAAATCGGAGCCCAGGTCGGAAAGCTCACAATTACGACAAAAAACATTAGACACATGATGTTTCTGCCGTATTCGGAGCACCTCCTCGCGTACTGGCGGGGAGTGAGAGGACCATGCCAATCAGAGGCAAAGCCATCATACCAGTCCCCGTTACCCGGACTGCCTCCTGTCCAGAAGCCAAAGTAATGCTCCTTGATTCTCGTCATCCGAATATCCTTTCCTGCCAAAGATCGCGTCCCTTGCGAGACACGATCGGTTTCTCGTACGGCCCGGGCGCGACGGCTGAGTCTTTCGCTACGGCTCCGGCCGGGTCAGCGCCGCAGTTAGTGGGTCGGCCTCCCGAAGATACGCTCTTACCGTGTCCCTGTTCGCTGTTTCGCAGGGCTTGGATAACAACCGCTTCATCGCTCGGAGTGCCGTGACCCCGGAGTCCATTGCGGCCCCCATGCCGGGGTTGATAGCAGTCAGGACGCTTCCACCACCAGACGTACTGGCAGAGACGATCTTCCGGCGGATCAGCTCCAGTGCCGATCCGACCTCACCGCTTTCGAGGCCCAGGATCGCAGCCTCGTGATCGGCGATGTCTTTGGCGATTTTGCTTGCTTCCGCCTCGATCTCGCTGAGGGGCTTGCAGAAATCTAGAAATCGCAGGAATCGCACACCTACCCCCAAACAGCTCCGAGGCCGCGAATCTGCCTTTCGCAAGATGGCTGGGTAGCTCTTCTCGCGAAGTCGCCATCTCTCCAGCTCGACCGGAAGCTCTTTGAGTACACCAGCCAACACTTCTCTAACAACATCGGCATTGGTCATCTGTCTATCTCCCTTGTCAAAGTTCGCGCCCGACTTATGCCGGTTCCTTAGATTTTCCGCACCGCGTACAGCGATAGTTGTACTCGATATTGTTCCGGTTCCCGATCTCGTCCGGATGGAGAACAGCTTGCATCTCCATGGGCCTCCCGCAACACCCGTCCGTGGAGAATAAAAGACGGAAAATAAGCAGGGTCGCGGTAGCATGCAGCGGCTGTCCGATTGATAGCAAGACCCAGAGGGTCTTCCAGTACTCGGTTGTCCAGGTGTGATCCACAGCAGCCGAGATTCCGGTCGAGGCCGCGAGCGAGGCGCAAGCACTCGTCAGCAAACACCAGCCCAAGGAGGCCGCCCGCCACGGGCTTGTTTTTACTCCGCCGATTTCATGCGACAGTGCCGCCTGTTCCCACAGCTTCTCTTTCCTCTTTACCACTTCGATCATGCATACAAAAGCGCCCAGTAAAAATAGCGATATCACCAGCGATATCGCCCCAGCCACATAGAACTCTAGCGTGTGTTCGGACGGGGGCGCATCATAAAGATATGACCATACAACGCCTAGCCCCATAGCAGCCAGTAGGCTGAACATAAGCAGTAGCAGAATATGCTCGATCAACATCACGGCGTACCAGAGAAACGTCCCCACTCCCCGAAGCACAGCCACAAGCACTTTCATCCGTGTTCTCCTTGTCAAAGTTCGCGCCCCGAAGGAGCGTCGAATCATTATCCCTTGATTACAGGTAATAGTCAATCATTTTAACTAAATAATAGTCATTGACAAAAGATTTAATATCTGATAAAGTGATATTGTTGTCAAAACTTTTAACATCATCTAATTTTTTCAAATGAATCTCGAGGAAGCGCTGGAAGAATATGGAATGACTGAACGGCAGGCCAAGGTTTACTTGGCCGCTTTGGGATTGGGAGAATCGGCGGTGACAGATATTGCGCAGAAAGCCCAAATCAAGCGTGCCGGCACGTACTATTTGAGCGAATCATTAGTTGATATCGACCTGTTTTACCGAACCAAAAAATCCGGCAAGGCCTACTACTCGGCGGTCGAACCCAAAACCTTGCTCGCGCATTTACGAAGGCATTGAAGGGATCAAACAGCTTTACCGCAAGACATTGGCCAAGAAAAATGTTGAAATTATCGGCTTCTGCTCCTACGCCGCGAGCGAAAAAGCGGCCCTTTACTATGGCCGCGAATATATTGAGTGGGGGTTAAATTACATTAAAGAAAGAGCCAAAAGAAAAATATTCGCCCGTTTTATTGCCGACGATTCTCCGCAAGGTCATGAACGGCAGGCACTTGATAAGGAAGAATACCGAGAAATACGCCTAATTCCCGCCGAGAAACTTCCCTTTGCCGTGGAAGTGGACATTTACGAAGATTGGGTGATTCTGATGTCAATTAAAGACCTCATCGGTTTGGCGATTGAAAGCAAAGAAATCGCTGCCATTTTAAAAACCGCTTTTGATCTTTCATGGGAGGCGGCGGAGAAGTACCAAAAGTCTTCCCAATAAAAAACTAATCTGGTATACTCGTACCAATGAAAGAAAAACTTTACGCCAATTTTGTTATTGGCATAGTTAGTATTTTTGTGGCTTTTCTTATGGCAATTATTATTGCCAAATTTGCTACTCTTTCGATCGCGATGATTCCAGTTTTAATACTGGGGGCTTTTCTGACCTATTTTATTATCCGACGGCCGGAACTTGGGTGGTTGCTGATTATTTTCTTTTTGCCTTTCGAGCGAGTGCCGACTGTCGCATTCGGGGGCGTTGATATTAAAATTAATACTATATTGGGATTTATAACCCTAATCGCTTGGATATTGGCCTTAATGTTTAACGCCAAAAAATATAAGGTCCAGCCATACGTTATCGCCATCCCAATTATTCTTTTTATTCTGGCTATGCTTCTATCGCTAACCGATGCAGGCGCATTTACACGAGGGCTAATGGTTTTATTTTTTATTCTTTTTACAATCCTTTTGTCCGTTTTGGCAGTCAATATGCTTAGCGACAAAGAACAATTAAAAAAAACCTTGATTGTTTTATTCGCGTCATCATTTATCGTCGGAGTCTTCGGACTTTTTCAGTTTGGCGGAGATACTGTTGGTCTTCCTCAATCATTAACCTTGTTAAAACAAGGCTACACAAAAGTAGTTTTCGGTTTTCCGCGGGTTCAGGCATTTTCCATGGAGCCTTTGTATTTGGCCAACTATCTTTTAATCCCGATTTTTGTAGGAATCGCGCTCTTTTTTAACAAAACCGGTCCCGTGCCACGCTGGACTTTAGCGGGACTCTTGGCGCTTTTGATATTAATTTTTGTTTTAACAGTTTCAAGAGGCGGTTATTTGGGCTTTATAGGTGCTTTTGCGGTTTCAGCAATTTTGATGTTTCGCCAAGTCTTAACGTGGAAAAACATTTTAATTGGACTTTTAACCATTGTTGTTGTGGGTTACGGCGTGGCATTTGCTCTTTCCAAAGGGGACTACCGCGCGACGAATGAGTTTATCGGCCACGTTACTTTAGGAGACTTAAATCGAGGAGAATCAATTCAGGGAAGGTTGGCAACTTTTAGACGCGCCATGCAGGCGTACGTTGAAAGCCCAATAATCGGGGTTGGGATTGGGAATTACGGCCCATGGAATAAATTTTACCCGGACGCCACACCGAAAATCGGCTGGGACATTGTTAATAATCAATACATAGAACTTTTGGCTGAAACCGGTATTGTGGGCGTGAGCGCTTTCGGGCTAATTATTATTGTTTTAATTTGGCGGACATTTTCGGCCTTAAAAAAAGCCAAAGATATTTTTCTTAAATCGGTTCTGATTGGTTTTTTTGCCGCCTTGGTTGGTGTCCTTATACAATATAATTTTATGTCCACTTTATACATTATTCATATCTGGGTTTTAATCGGGCTTCTTGTGGGGGTGCAAAATCTTATTTTTAAAGAACAAAAAGCATGAGATATTTAATATTTATAATTTTACTTTTACTGCCGACGTATTTAATCCGTTTTTCGGTTTTTAATATTCCCTCAACCTTATTGGAAATTCTTATTTATATTATCTTTATAATGGGAATTTATCGAGCAACTAGAATCGGATTTAAAAAGCCCCCGTGGCAAATGTGGGCTCCTATTTCTTTGCTCGTTATTTCCCTATTAATCTCAACGATTATTTCGCCAGACAAAAGAACCGCTTTAGGAGAATTCAAGGGTTTTTTTCTCGATCCTTTAATAGTTGTCTGGTTAATCTGGCAGTTTATCAAAAAAGAGGACATCCAAAAGCTTTTTCTTGCTTTAATCGGTTCCGGTTTGTTTGTGAGTGTTCATACAATTATACAAAGAATTTTAGGACACACCACGTCCGACGGTCGCGCAATCGGCATTTTCGGATATTCCCCTAACTACGTCGCCCTCTTTTTAGCCCCGATAAGCGTTATGGCTATTAGTTTAGGAACTTGGTTTATTATAAAAAAACAATATCGAATGTCTGCCTTGTTGTTTTTAGTCTCCATTATTAATCTGTCAGCAATTTATTTTTCCGGGTCAAGAGGCGGTTTTTTAGCCGTTTTAGCCGGCTTGGGAATCTATTTCATTTGTCAATTCTGGGGTTGGATCAGGTATAGGATTTCGGCCAAAATAATGATTCTAATTTTACTCCTTGTTGGTTTTTATGTTGCTTGGACATTTTTTAGGCCAGACCTCTCCGCCACACCTGATGCCGGGAGGGTAGCGACTTCAAATAATGTGCGTTGGCAGATTTGGAGTGCGACGCTTGAGTTGGGCGCGAAACACCCAATTTTGGGGGTTGGCTTAGGGAATTTCCAAAACGCTTTTGGGGAATTTACGAAAACCCGGGCTAATTTCCCGGAATTTATTACGCCCTTCGCCTTAACCCCGCATAATATTTTCTTTATGTTTTGGCTTTCTTCGGGAATTTCGGGTTTAATCGGCTTATTCTGGGTGATCGTAAGTTTTTTAAAGGAATCTGTTAAGAAAATATCCGAGCCTTCTGCTCCGATATTGATTGCCGTTTTTTCAAGTATTATTTTATACGGTTTAGTCGAGGCGTCTATCTGGAAAAACGATTTGAGTATTATTTTTTGGACCATATGGGGACTTATCTGGCTCCTTTAATTTTTTCAGTTTTGTTGTAGATACTGGCGACATTTAAGAAAAAATTGTACAATGATAATAATCTAACTTAAACCCCAAGGAGGATTTAAAAATGAAGATTTTTTTATTAATTTTAATTGCCATAATTATCGGCGCCAGTGGCGGATATTTTAGCTATAAATATTTTATTAAGGATGGAACCGGCCAGGTTAATGGAGATGGGTCTTATAACGAGCCATTTATGTGGGGAGTGACAATGAGGTCAGACGCCCTCGGCCGATATATCAATGAAATATGGCTCAAGGAGATTAAGGCGGCACGAAATTTAGGCGTTGATCATGCCAGAATTGCCTGGAACCACAACGGAGACGACGAGATGGCTTATAACGAAGAAATCTTAAATTATCTTATTGACGGTGGTCTTCAAGTGTATCTGATTGTTGAACCGAAAGGAGATTTTGAGAAAGTTCAAAATCCTTACCAGGATGGATACGATAATTTAACTAAAATTGCGACTAAATATAAGGGAAAAATAAAATATTACCAATTGCTTAATGAAAGTGGCAGTTTGGCTTTAAAGGGCGGACAGTATTCTGGAGAAAAAGACAGTGATTATGACCCTGCTAAGTACGAGAGGGTTAAAGAATGGCTCAAGGGAGCGTCCGTGGCGGTTAAGCAATCGGATCCAGCCGCCTTTCGGATTATTACTAATCAATGGACTCACACAGCCTTTTTAGACAAAATCAAAAAGGACGAGGTTGAATATGATTTAATCGGTTGGGATTGGTTTTCTGATATGGGTTTTATTGGTGATAAAACATTAGAAGGTGGGACGAAACTGATTGATAAATTAAAAAGTTTTGGAAAACCAATACTTTTGGCGGAAATCAATTACCGACCCGAAGGCCGCAATGGTCAGAAAGGCCAGCCGGAAGAAAAACAGGCAGACTATATTGCGAAAACCGCAGATTGGGCTGTCAAAAATAAATTAGTCGGATTCTATGTCTTAGAACTTCTCGATGTCGTGAACGCTGGCGGAAGAGGATATACGGATTATTACGGGATTGTCTCTGTGAAAAAGTCAACTTCGGGTACTTATGTCCCCGGAGACCCGAGACAAGCCTAT
The DNA here is from genome assembly GCA_016844295.1 of Candidatus Berkelbacteria bacterium. Taxonomy (GTDB): domain Bacteria; phylum Patescibacteriota; class UBA1384; order UBA12157; family JAENIV01; genus JAENIV01. The sequence goes on along the minus strand of JAENIV010000022.1, from coordinate 6,346 downwards.
ACGAAATATCAAGAAATTATCAAGAAATATAAAAATAACCAATTGTAGGAAATGTATCTATCTGTAATAATTCCGGCATATAACGAAGAAAAGCGTTTGCCGCAAACTCTAAGCAAGGTGAGGGACTATTTAGACCGCCAATCTTATGATTGGGAGGTTTTAGTTGTTAATGATGGCTCGAAAGATCGAACGGCGGAAGTAGTATCAGAATCGATAAAGGGTTGGAATGACGCCCTCGGGACATCCCGCTCGCTCTCGGCCACCCACTCCAACCCTGTCTCGAACTTCGTTCGGGACGCCGGCACTTCGCTCGGGGATATCCCTTCGGGCTCTTTCAGACTAATCGATAATAAAGTAAATAAGGGCAAGGGTGGTGTGGTAAAACAGGGAATGCTCCAAGCAAAGGGTGAGTGGCGGTTGTTTATGGACGCGGATAATTCAACCAATCTCGAAGAGATTGAAAAATTATGGTCTTTTAAAGAAAATTTCGGGATTATTATCGGTAGCCGTTATTTAAATAAAGATTCTATCAAAGTCAAACAACCTCTTATTCGTCGAATTGTTTCTCGTTTTGGAAACTTTTTAATCAGAATATTATTGGGGATTAATATGGCGGATACCCAATGCGGGTTCAAGCTTTTTTCCGCTAAAGCGGCGGAGGAAATTTTTCCCTTACAAACAATTATGCGATGGGGGTTTGATATGGAAATCTTGGCGATTGCCCGCAAAAAGGGCTATAAAATCAAAGAAGTGGCCGTGGATTGGTATGACGCCGAAGGTTCAACGGTCAAAAAATCCGCGGCGCTCAAAATTCTTAAAGAACTTTTTACGATTAAATGGAATCTGATAAAAGGTGAATATTAATGAGATACGCGAACATCAAAGCGATTGTTTTTGATTTCTGGGGAGTTTTTGCTACCTTTAACGCGCCGGTGAAAAAGACGATTGGGATTAAAGGGTCGGTAACTGACTATCCGGAATACTATGATTTGATTAACCAGCACAATCTGGGACAAATTTCCGAAGACGAATTTTTAAAAGCCACTTCAAAAGTTTTTAATGTCTCATTGTCTTCTGGACATCGTTATTTATTTGATGCCGGTCATTTGAATCATGATCTGATTGAGATTGTTAAAAAATTGAAAAATAAATACAAAATCGGACTAATCACCAACACCGGCAAAGAGTATATGGACGAGTTTTTGTATAAACCTGGACTCGATAAATTATTTGACTGTTTGGTTATCTCATGCTTGGAGGGTTTGAGGAAACCGGACCCGAAAATTTATATGTTGGTAGCCGAAAGACTCCATATAAAACCTAAAGAAATTCTTTATCTCGATGACCATCCAGATCGTATCAGCCCTGCTGCCGTCCTTGGAATGAACGTTTTACTATACGAAGGCGAAAAAACTAATAAAATTTTAGAAGAACTATTATAAATGGAATCTGATGAGAGGCAAGTCCTATATGGCACTTCGATTAAAAATTAATCGAAGTCTGATAGAATCTATACTCAAAAGGGCGGACATTGTCCGCCCGTAGGTCATATTTGTAGGCTATTAACCGAATTGTTTGAGAATTGATTCCTCTGGTCGAAAGACCGGATGTTCTCTTCCAATTGCTCGCAAAACTGCGGCAGATTCCGTTTGCCATCGCGTGTCCCAAGGTTCGAGCGCTTCTGATTCAAGACATTCTCGGGCTTTGGTTCCCTCAAGGAAAAGGGCAATTATCGGAGAGGAATGTCCTCCCAAATAATTTGCGGAAACAGACCAAGCAGTATGATTGTGCTTATCGGTGAAGAACATTAGAATGCAGTTCGTGATTCCGACGAGATTACCGTTCTTAAGCCGGCCTCCGGGAATAACTCGGCTTTCCCCCAATAAAAGAAGTTTTTCAACCAGGGGGATTTGGGTTTCGGGATCAATCTCGTCAGTTACTCGGTACAAAGATTTGCTGCGAGTTACTGCAAAAAACTGATGTATTGTTCCCATACTTTGGTTCCTCAAACCGTGATAGCCATATCATATCTTTTAATATTTTATTGTCAATATCTGGTAAAAATATGTAGTTTCTGGTATATTTGCCGTATGAATCCCGTTAGAGATAACTATGCATTACACATATGTATTACAAAGTAAAAAAGATAATAAGTTATATACTGGTACAACCGATGATTTACGGAAGCGCTTTAAGGAACATAATGACGGGTTATCAACATTGACAAAAAATCGAGGGCCGTTTGTTTTAATTTATCATGAAGCATGCCTTAATCAAAAAGACGCATTTATGAGAGAAAAATATTTAAAAACAGGAATGGGTAAGCGCTATCTAAAAAATAGATTAAAGCGCTTCCTATCTCTAACGGGATGAAATTACATCAACGCCGAGGAGTGCGGCAGTTTGTTAAATTTGCCTTAGTGGGGGTTTCTTCGACAGCCATCGACTGGGGTATATATTTGATATTAACCCGTTTTATCGGGGTTTATTATTTAATGGCTAAGGTTTTGTCATTTGCTATTTCGATGATTAATTCTTACATTTGGAACCGGCGCTGGACTTTCAAATCTAATGACCCGGCCAAACTTCGAGAATTTATCAAGTTTTTAACCATTGCCTTAGTCGGAGTCGTTTTAAATACTTTTATTATGTATATGATTGTAGATTTGGTTCATCTGGGTGATCTTTATGGACTGGTTTTTGCTTCGGCAATCGTAATGTTTTGGAATTTTTTGGCGAATAAGTTCTATACCTTTAAGGAGTCACAAGCATGAGAATCGGTATTGATGCGAGATTATATCGTTCTAGTGCGGCGGGGATTGGAAGATATAGTCAAAACTTAATCAAGAATTTACTCGCTATCGATAACGAAAATGAGTATGTTTTGTTTATGACTCCGGAAGATAAGAAGGAATTCGATTTACCAAATAAAAATATCAAAATAATCCAAGTAGATATTCCGCATTATTCTTTGGCGGAACAGACAAAAATGGTAAAAATTATCGAAAAAGAAAAATGCGATTTAGTTCATTTTTTAAATTTTAATTACCCAGTGTGTTATAAGGGGAAATTTATAGTTACCATTCATGATTTGACGTTACTTTTTTACCCCGACGCGGCCAAGAAAACAAATTTTATCAAACAATCTGCATTTCGGTATGTTTTTAAAAAGGCTTGCAAAAATTCAAGCCGAATTATCGCGGTCTCCGAAAATACCAAAAAAGATATAATCAAAACATTTAATATCCCTGAAGCAAAAATCAAAGTCATTTATGAAGCCGCAGATGATAAAAAATTACTTTCTGATGAAAAGTCGCTCGAGAATATTAAGCATAAATATCATATCGATGAGAAAAAAATTATCCTCTACGTCGGGCAATTTCGTCAACATAAAAACATCCAGGGGTTGCTTAATGCTTACGAAATTCTGAAAAAGAAGATGTCTGTTAGACTGGTTTTGATTGGAAAAGTCACAGAAAATATTAAGAAATATATTGACAGTAAACCTGAAATAAGAGATACTTTAACGCTGGGGAATACCAGCGATATAGCCGAAGAATCCGTTATAATGCCAGGATTTGTTTCTGACGAAGAATTAGCCGCGTGGTACAAATTAGCTGATGTGTTTGTTTTCCCGTCTTTTTATGAAGGTTTCGGTCTTCCTGGTCTTGAGGCAATGCAGGCGGGTTTGCCCGTTGTCGCCTCAAAAGTAACCTCGCTGCCGGAAATATATAATAATGCAGCCTTATATTTTGACCCATTAAAACCTGATGATATTGCTGATAAAATAGAAATAGTTCTTAATAATAAGAATAAAAAAGAAGAATTAATCAAAAATGGTTACGAAAATATTAAAAAATATTCTTGGGGAAAATGTGCCCAAGAAACGCTGGATTTGTACAAACAAATCCAGAAATCCGAAATTCTAAATCCGAAATCCTAAACAAATTCAAAATAATAAATAATAAATTCAAAACAAGTTTCGAATTTCGTGCTTAGTGCTTAGAGTTTTGAACGGGAGGTTATTGTGTCAATTGAAAATTTATCTTATTTAATTGCAATGGGTTCAGCAGGTTTGGCTATAATTTATGGTCTCATTTTAATTTGGCAAGTACTGAAGTCTGATCCAGGTTCAAAAAGAATGCAAGAAATTGCTGGGGCAATCCAGCAAGGGGCAAAGGCTTATTTGAACCGACAGTATAAGACTGTGGCTTGGATCGCCTTGGCTTTAGCGATTATTCTTTATTTTACTTTAGGATGGAAAACCTCAGTCGGATTTTTAATTGGCGCTGTGCTGTCCGCGTCCGCCGGTTATATTGGCATGAATGTGGCAGTTAGAGCAAATGTGCGGACTGCCCAAGCAGCAACTAAAGGTTTAAAACCTGCTTTAATGATGGCCTTTCGCGGTGGCGCCGTTACCGGTTTAATGGTTGTCGGTTTGGGTTTGATTGGTGTGGCCGGTTATTACGCGATTACCAAAGATATTGCCGCGTTGATTGGCCTTGGTTTTGGTAGCTCATTAATTTCTATTTTTGCTCGACTAGGTGGAGGAATTTATACCAAGGCCGCTGACGTGGGAGCGGACTTAGTCGGTAAGGTTGAAGCTGCGCCGGAATGGCGGCTGATCTTTTTGAAACCTACGCGGTCACGGCGATTGCCTTGATGCTGTTGGGTTCCATCGTTTTCCCGAATATGCAGGAACCAATTTATTACGCCTTAGCGCTCGGCGGCGTTTCAATTCTAGCCTCGATTTTGGGAACATTTTTTGTCAGGTTGTCGGGTACGAAAATAATGGGAGCGCTTTATAAAGGTTTGATATCGTCCGCGGTTTTTGCGGGAATCGGTTTTTATTTTGTAGCCAAGCATTTTATGAGTTTTTCCGACCCGATTAGACATCCTAATTATACTCAATATCTTTCCAGCGATGTTTTTTACGCTAGTTTGGTTGGTTTGGCAATAACCTTGTTGATGGTAATTGTGACCGAATATTACACCTCAACCAAATATCGTCCGGTTAAATCGATTGCCGAAGCCTCTGTTACCGGTCATGGTACTAATATTATTGCCGGGTTAGCGCTTTCAATGAAGGCAACCGCTTGGCCGATTTTGATTATTTCGGCGGGAATTTTGGTTGCTTATCATTTTGCCGGTTTGTACGGTATTGCCGTGGCGGCTTTTTCAATGCTTTCGATGACCGGGATTGTCGTGGCGATTGACGCGTATGGCCCCATTACCGACAACGCCGGCGGGATTGCCGAAATGGCGAAAATGCCCGAATCAGTCCGTAACATCACCGATCCGCTCGATGCGGTTGGCAACACCACCAAAGCGGTCACCAAAGGTTACGCGATTGCTTCGGCCGGTTTAGCCGCTCTGGTTTTGTTCGCCGCCTATTTGCAAGATCTAACCGCTTCGCATGGTGAACTGGCATTTGATCTTTCCAATCCAAGATTAATTGTCGGGCTTTTTATCGGCGGACTTTTGCCATATTTATTCAGCGCTCTTTCAATGGAAGCTGTTGGCAAAGCGGCGTCCGCGGTGGTGACAGAAGTGCGCCGCCAATTTAAAGAAATAAAAGGAATTATGGAAGGGACGGCCAAACCGGATTATTCGCGCGCCGTGGATATTGTCACCAAATCCGCCATTCGACAGATGATTATTCCAGCTTTAATTCCGGTGGTAATGCCAATCGCCGTCGGGTTTATTTTAGGACCAATCGCTTTAGGAGGAATGTTAGTCGGTTCAATCGTAACCGGGTTATTCGTGGCCATTTCGATGACCACCGGTGGGGCAGCTTGGGATAATGCCAAAAAGTATATTGAAGAAGGCAATTTAGGCGGCAAGGGCTCAATTGCCCACCAAGCGGCTGTAACTGGTGATACTGTTGGCGATCCTTACAAAGACACCGCCGGTCCGGCAATTAACCCGATGATAAAAATTCTCAATATCGTTGCATTATTAATAGTAAAGTTTCTGAAATAAATCGGCCTCGTAGTATCCCTCGCTCTCGGCCACCCACACCAGCCCTGTCTCGAACTCGCCTTCGGCGATTCGGGACGCCGGCACTTCGCGCGGGACACTACTTCGGCCTCATACATTTTTTGTCGGAGCAAATTAACTCATGACAATAAAGGGTTTAGAAGCAAAAGTTATTGCTAAAAATGGTAAAATGGTAGAAATTGAAATAGACGGGCAAAAAATAAAAATCCCAAGTGAATATTTGCCTGCCAGTATTGGTGTTGGAGAAGGAGTCAATTTATTCTTTTCAGACTCGAAAAACGCTTCCTTGGAGGAACAAAAATTAGCCAAAGCAATTTTAAATGAGATTTTAAATGGCCAATGAAAA
>JAENIV010000021.1 GCA_016844295.1 Candidatus Berkelbacteria bacterium | reverse complement strand
ACCGCGGGTTTCAGCCCGTGGATAGTAATTTGCGGTCTTTGGGCAGGATTATTCTTTTGGAAAATGGTGTATATTAAAAGAGGATAATAAAATTTAGAAAGGAGAATTATGAAAGGATTTTCCAACAACATCGAAAAAGAAACCCTAGAAAACGTAAATTTTCGTAAAGTGCTTTACACCGGCAAGCACAGCCAATTGGTCTTAATGAGCCTGAAACCGAAAGAAGAAATCGGCATGGAAGTTCATCCAGATAACGACCAATTCTTTCGCTTCGAAAAAGGTCAAGGTCAGATAATCATCGACGGCAACGAATATGATCTTACTGACGGCGTAGCCGTTGTTATTCCGTCTGGAGCGAACCACAACATTATCAATACCTCAGAAACGGATCCGCTAAAACTTTATACAATTTATTCTCCACCTCACCATCAAGATGGGGTTGTCCGCACAACAAAAGAAGAAGCCGAAGCCGATTCACCCGAGTTTGAGGGCAAAACTACCGAATAGTCTTGACAAACTATTGACAAACAATTAAAATTCCTTTATAATAATTTTGTAAGATAAAATCACTATCTAAAGATTGAGATAGTGTAAGCGAAAAGTTTTATACGCTTCGTTTCAAAATAAACATCAAGGGTGGAAATAATTAATTATTAAATTTTAATCCATCTGCCCTCACGCAGGAGCGGTTGCTCGTGTATTTATTATGTCATTTAAATTAATTTCTCTAGGTAAGTAAACACAAGGAGTAAATTAGTGGCACGTGTTCAATTCGGCCCATCAAAATCAATCGCGGTACCGTTGCCAGATTTAATTGAGGTACAAACTAAATCATACGATTGGTTTTTTAAAGAAGGAATTCAAGAACTATTAGAGGAAATAAATCCCGTTGATGACTTCACGGGAAAAGTTTTACAATTGGAATTTTTAGGCACGTCTTTAGACCAGCCTCGTTTTGATGAAGACACTACTCGTGAGAAGAATTTAACTTTTCAGGCGCCTTTAAAATGTCAGGTGCGACTTACAAATCGAATTACCGGTAAAACTAAAGAATCTTCGGTTTTTTTGGGTGACTTTCCTTTGATGACGGACCGGGGAACTTTTATTATTAACGGGATAGAAAGAGTTGTAGTGTCTCAAATAGTTCGGTCTTTCGGAGTACTTTTCGTCGCTGACGAAGTTGCTGGCCGTCGTTTATTCGGGGCCAAAATAATTCCTTCACGTGGAGCCTGGTTAGAATTTGAAACATCGCTCAGAGACGTAATTTCCGTCAAAGTTGACCGAAAAAGAAAAATTCTTATCTCCACATTTTTACGTGCTTTGGGTTTAAATACAGACCAAATAATTCAAGCCTTCGAAGGTGTCAATGACGATAAGGACCACGATTATATTAAGGCCACTTTGGCGCGCGATAGCGCGAAAACCTACGAAAAAGCCTTAGTCGAAGTCTATAAACGGATCAGGCCTGGCGATCTCGCCACCGCTGACACAGCCAAGACATTTATCGAAGCAATGTTTTTTAATCCTAAAAGATACGATCTTGGTCGAGTTGGCCGCTACAAAATAAATCGCCGTTTGCAAATGGACGCTAGTTTTGATTTGAAAAACCGAATCTTACGCGTTGAAGACGTGGTTGCCACCATCAAAGAAATTATTACCTTAAATAATGACCCAACAGCCCTGCCGGATGACGTTGATCACTTAAAAAATCGTCGTGTCCGCGCTGTGGGTGAACTTGTTCAACAAAAAGTTAGAGTTGGTTTGCTCCGTATGGAAAGAATTATCAAAGACCGTATGTCTGTTCTCGATCCAGACGCCGTTACCGCCAATCAACTTATAAACGCCCGTCCGATTGCGGCAGTTTTACAGGAATTCTACGCTTCTTCACAACTTTCACAATTTATGAATCAAACTAATCCTTTGGCAGAATTGGAACATAAAAGATGTCTGTCTGCCACAGGCCCTGGCGGTCTTTCACGTGAGCGCGCTGGGTTCGAAGTCAGAGATGTCCATCCGTCTCACTATGGCCGCATTTGTCCGATTGAAACGCCTGAGGGCCCAAACATCGGTTTAGTTGGTTATATGGCGGCTTTTGCAAAAATTAATGAATACGGCTTTTTGGAAACCCCATATTTGGTCGTCACTCCGGATAAAACAGGCAAGCCGCGCCTAACTGACAAGGTAGTTTATTTGGATGCTGACGAAGAAGAACGATCAATTATCGCCCCGGCCTCAACTTTGACTGATTCTAAAGGTTATTTTATTCAGGCAAGATCGATCGTGCGAAAATACGGTAAGCCTCAAATTGATAGAACTTCTAAAATCCAATATAAAGATGTTTCACCTAAACAAACTGTGTCAATTTCAACGGCCTTAATTCCCTTTGTTGAACATGATGATGCTACTCGCGCTTCGATGGGTTCTAACATGGAACGTCAGGCAGTTCCATTAGTCAGGCCGTCAACCCCAGTTATTGGGACGGGAATGGAGGAATCGGCGGCCCGGGATTCCGGTCAATGTCTTTATGCTGATGTTGAAGGAAAAGTCCTCGACGTAAACGCCAGTGAAGTCATAGTTCAAACAAAAAATGCCGAGAAAGTTCGTTACGGGCTAAAAAAATTCATACGATCCAACCAAGGTACGTGTTTGAATCAAAGACCGGTTGTCAAAGAGGGCGATAATGTTCACAAGGGCCAAATACTCGCTGATTCTTCAGCCACTGATAAAGGTGAATTAGCCCTTGGCAAAAACGTCTTAGTTGCCTTTATGTCATTTAAAGGCGCTAATTTCGAAGACGCAATAATTATTTCAGAGAAATTAGTTCGAGAAGATATCTATACATCGGTGCATATTGAAAAGTATTCCATCGAAGTCAGAGATACTAAACTTGGCCCGGAACTTTTAACCAGGGATATTCCTAACGTTGGTGAGGATGCTTTATCTAACTTAGATGAGCAGGGAATTATTCGAACCGGAGCAGAAGTTGGCGCGGGCGACATTTTAATCGGCAAAATCTCGCCTAAGGGTGAGACCGAACTTTCAGCCGAAGAAAAACTGTTGCGAGCAATTTTCGGTGAAAAAGCCAAAGATGTCAAAGACACATCGTTAAGACTCCCGCACGGTGAATACGGCCGAATTGTCGGAGTAAAAATATTTTCCAAAGAGGCCGGAGACGAACTGCCTACCGGGGTTTATCAAATGGTGGAAATTTCCGTGGCCCAACTTAGAAAAGTTCAGATCGGTGATAAACTTGCCGGTCGCCATGGTAATAAAGGCGTTATCTCAGTCGTCTTGGCCGAAGAAGAAATGCCATTTTTAGAAGACGGTACACCCGTTGATATTGTTTTAAACCCATTGGGAGTTATATCTCGTATGAACTTAGGTCAGATATTGGAAACTCATTTAGGATGGGCAGCCCATAGATTGAATTACACAGTTGCTGTACCTGTTTTTGAAGGCGTAGATTATCTGAAAATCCAAGCAGAACTTCAACGTGCCGGATTACCGGCAGACGGGAAAGTCCAACTTTTTGACGGACGCACGGGCGAGCCATTTGATCAAAAAACAACTGTCGGAATAATTTATATGATGAAACTTTGCCATATGGTTGATGACAAGATGCACGCTCGCTCAACTGGCCCATATTCGATGGTTACCCAACAACCACTAGGCGGTAAAGCCCAATTTGGAGGCCAGCGATTCGGAGAAATGGAAGTTTGGGCTCTTGAGGCCTATGGCGCTGCTCATACGCTTCAGGAAATGTTAACTATCAAGTCAGACGATGTTATCGGCCGATCAAAAGCCTATGAAGCCATTATTAAAGGTGAGCCCATTCAAAAACCACAAATACCAGCGTCATTCTATGTTTTAGTCAAGGAACTTCAATCATTAGGTTTAAATGTGGAAATGCTTACCGCCCAGGAATTATCAAGACAAAAAAAGGTTGAAGCGCCGGTTATTAAAGACAAAAAAAGCATAGAAGAGATTGTCGATCAGGACGAAGATGTTCAAGTAACAGAATTAAATGTTCCAGAACCAGCCATGGTCGAAAAGCCCGTTGACGACGGTGAAGAGTAATATCCACTAATCTTAATTCACGAATTAACACGAATAAGAATACAATAATAAAACATTAGAAATTAGAAATTTAAAATTATTCAAGGTAAATATGCCCAAAACTTTCAATAGAACAATTAATAGAACCATGCAAGAGAGAAAATCCACCTACGGTGCCAAAAGCACAGAAGCAAAAATCCTCGATTTTGATGCTCTAAAAATATCTGTCGCTTCTCCGGACGATATCGGGCGTTGGTCACACGGCGAGGTTCTAAAGCCAGAAACGATCAATTACCGCACTCAAAAACCGGAGCGCGATGGCCTTTTTGATGAGCGCATTTTCGGTCCCGTTAAAGATTATGAATGCTATTGCGGCAAGTATAAAAAAATCCGCTACAAGGGTGTGATATGTGATAAATGCGGTGTTGAGGTTACACGCTCGGCTGTTCGACGCGAAAGAATGGGCCATATAGATTTATCTGTGCCGATTGCCCATATTTGGTATGTTCACGGCGTTCCAAGCGTTTTGGGTTTGGTAATGGATTTGTCCACGACTGACCTTGAAAGAGTCATATATTTTGCGGGATTTATTATTTTAGAAGTCGATGAGACAATTCGAAAATCAACCTTAGAACAATTAGAAAAAGAATATCAGGATGCCAAAGGGAAATATAGCCACAACAATATGGAAATGGCCAAAGTTGAAACTGCCTATCGAGCGACGAAACAAGAACTCAATAATATCAATAAAAAGCAGATTTTAACCGAGAGTAAATACCAGGATTTGTCATTGCGATACGGCCAGATTGTTAAAGTTGGTATTGGCGCAGAAGCAATTTATGAAACCTTAAAGAAAATGGATCTTGGCCAACTTTACGATGAATTAAATGAAGAACTTAAAAAAAGCGCTCCCGCCAACCGCCGAAGAATTCTACGCCGTTTGCGTTTGATTACCGACATGCGTAATGCCGGGATTAAACCCGAGTGGCTTATTTTATCCAGATTGCCGGTGATTCCCCCAGATCTAAGACCTATGGTCCAACTTGATGGCGGTCGCTACGCGGCTTCGGATTTAAATGATCTTTACCGAAGAGTTATTAATAGAAATAATCGGTTGAAAAGATTAATCTCCCAAGGCGCGCCGGAAGTGATTTGCCGAAACGAAAAAAGAATGCTTCAGGAAGCCGTGGATTCTTTAATCGATAATTCAGCCCGCCGTGGCCGGGCAGTTTCAACCGGATCAACGCAAAGAAAACTTAGATCTTTATCAGATATGCTTCGTGGCAAACAAGGGCGTTTTCGCCAAAACCTTTTAGGTAAACGCGTTGACTATTCCGGACGTTCGGTTATTGTCATTGGACCAGACTTAAAACTTCATCAATGCGGGATCCCAAAAGTTATGGCTTTAGAACTTTTTAAGCCCTTTGTAATTTCTAGACTTATTGCCGATGGCCATGTCCATAATGTTAAAAATGCCACCCGGATCATCGAAAAAGGCGAACCGATTGTCTGGGACATTTTGGAAAAAATTACGAGTAATTATTATGTTTTATTAAATAGAGCCCCGACGCTTCATAGACTTGGGATTCAAGGATTCCAGCCGGTTCTGATAGAAGGAAAAGCCATTCAGGTGCATCCTCTAGTTTGTTATGCTTTTAACGCTGACTTTGACGGTGATCAGATGGCTGTTCACGTACCATTATCAGAGCAGGCAAAAGAGGAAACCGTAACTTTAATGCGCGCAAGTAAAAATATTTTAAAACCTGCTTCCGGTGAGCCGGTAGTGTCTCCACGGCTTGATATAGTTTTTGGTTGTTATTATTTAACTTCTTTCCAAGTCGAGGCCAAGGGTGAGGGGAAGGTATTTGCTTCTAAAAATGAAGCGATTTTGGCTTATCACCAGGGTTATATTCATGTGAGAGCCAAAATTAAAATTAAAATGCGCCAGACAAAATCCGAAGACATTCCTGAAGAATTAGTTGAAACATCTGTTGGAAGAATACTATTTAACAATATTTTACCGGATGAAGTGTCATTTCAAAATAATGACATGGATTCAAAAGCCCTTAAGAAACTTATTACTATGGTTTTTGATAAATTCGGCATCGCAGTGGTGGCCGAAGTTGTCGATAATATTAAAAAAATCGGTTTTGAGCATGCGGGTCTTTCCGGCATGACAATTTCTGCCTCAGATATTATTATTCCTTCAAATAAAAATGATTTCTTGAAAGTAGGTGATAAGAAATTAGAAGAAATTGATAACCAATATCAACGAGGTTTAATTACCGATTATGAAAGAAATATCAAAACTATTGAACTTTGGAACGGAATCCGTTCCCAGCTTGAGGGGGAAATGCTCAAAGAGTTTAACCGCAATAATCCCGTCTATATTATGATTGCCTCGGGGGCTCGCGGATCAGTCGCCCAGTTAACCCAGATGGGCGGTATGAAAGGTCTTGTGGTTAACCCGTCAGGTGAAATTATTGAATTGCCGATCAGATCCAATTATAAAGAAGGCTTGTCGGTTATTGAATACTTTATTTCGACTCACGGCGCCCGAAAAGGAAAATCAGACACTGCCCTCAGAACTTCAGACGCAGGTTATTTAACGCGCCGCTTAGTAGACGTTGCCCATGATTTAGTCATCACTACCAAGGATTGCGGGTCAACCTATGCATATGAAATTAACCGTCGAGAATCTGAAGAAATGGGCGAAGATTTCACCAAACGTTTGGTGGGTCGCAATGCTTTTGAAGAAATTAAAATCGGAAAAGAAATAATTGTTCGTAAAACCGGAGAAATCTCTGAAAGCGCCGCCGAAAAAATCACAAATGAAGAAAGTATTGCCAGAGTTTTAGTCAGATCAGTTTTGGGCTGTCGAGCCGAAAGAGGTACGTGTGTGGCTTGTTACGGCCGTGATTTATCCAGCGGCAAACAGGTTGAATCAGGTACTGTTGTCGGCATTATGGCCGCCCAGGCTATTGGGGAACCAGGAACCCAGCTGACCATGAAAACTTTCCATATGGGAGGAATCACCGGTGAAGATATCACTTCAGGACTTCCTCGTGTTGAAGAGCTTTTTGAAGCACGTCCGCCACGTTCTCCAGCCGTTTTAGCCGAAATTGACGGCAAGGTTAAAATTGTCGAAGAAAAAGACAAACGGTCAGTAATTTTAACTTCTAACGATTACAATAAAATGGAATATGAGTTACCAAAAGGTTACAAAGCCGTGGCCAAAAGCGGAGACCTTGTTAAAAACGGTCAAGCAATTGCCATTGCCCCAGAAAAAAAGGCTATCAGGGCTGATATCAAAGGAAAAGTGACTATATCTGATAAAAAAATATCTGTTGTTTCAACGGAAAAGTTATCGATAAATTATCCCGTAGGGCTTCGGACAACAATTAAAGTTGAAGATAACGCTCAAGTTACAAGAGGCCAGGAATTAACTGAAGGCCACTTCGATTTAGATCAATCACTTAAGCTTAAAGGTGAACTTGATACGCAAAAATATATTATCCGTGGGATCCAGGAAATCTATGCTTCCCAAGGCCAGACAATTAATGACAAGCACATTGAAATAATTATTCGCGGCATGTTTTCCAAAGTTAAGATTAAAGATGCAGGTGATTCAAATTATTTATCTGGCCAGATTGTTGATCGATTAAATCTGACATTTCTTAACGAATCTTTGCGAGCCAAAAACCAAAAACCCGTTACATTTGATTTACAAGTAATGGGAATTACCCGTATTGCTCTAAAAACTGCCAGTTTCTTATCGGCCGCGTCGTTCCAGGAAACAACTTCTGTTTTAATTGATGCCGCCACACAAGGCAAGATAGACTACCTCCAGGGGTTGAAAGAAAATGTAATTATTGGTAAACTAATCCCTGCAGGAACCGCGTTAGGGAGAAAGTAAATCCGACGAATTTTTCAACACGAACCAACACGAATAAAATATTAAAATTAGTGTAATTAGTGAATAGTAAGATTCGTGGAATAATATTCAAATTAAATATATGCCGACAGTTAACCAATTAATTAAATATGGTCGCAGAACCAAATCTAAACGGATGAAAACTCCGGCTCTTCATCGTGGTTTTAATTTCTTAAAAAACAAGCCAATTGATTTTAGCAAAGGCCGTCCGTTCTTAAGGGGCGTTTGTATAAAAGTTACCACAGTCACTCCTAAAAAACCGAACTCTGCTTTAAGAAAAATTGCCCGTGTCAGATTAACATCAGGGCAAGAAGTTACCGCCTATATTCCAGGAGAAGGCCATAATTTACAAGAACACTCAGTTGTTTTAATCCGCGGTGGTAGAGTTAAAGATTTACCTGGGGTAAGATATCATATTGTTCGAGGTAAATTTGACACTGCTGGCGTGGAAAATCGTCAGCAAGGCAGGTCAAAATATGGGTCTAAGGTATCCGGTGATGGTGCTCCGAAACAAACACCAGCCGTGGTCCACGCCGCGCCGGCTCCTAAAGGTGGCCAATAATGCGTGCTAAGCAAGCCAAAAAAAGAATTATCGAGCAAGATATCAAATACCATTCATTAACAGTGTCCAAATTTATTAATAAAATTATGCTACGCGGACAAAAAGAAACTGCCCGAAAAATTGTTTATCGTGCCTTTGATATTTTAAAAAATAAAACAGGTAAAGAACCTTTGGAAATTTTTGAAGGGGCGCTTAAAAATACCATGCCGTTGGATGATAAACGCGGCTCGAAAAGGTAAAGGGGCAAATATTGATAAATTGTTGGCCGATGAAATTTTAAATTCTTATCAAAATACCGGAACTGCTATAAAGAAAAAAGAAAATATGCATAAAATGGCCGAAGCCAATAAGGCTTTTGCCCACTACGCGAGATTTTAATTTGACACATTGGATATAGTTTAATATTGTGTAATTAAGGTCGAAAAATACGCTTTGCGTATTTACAAATTAAAAAGGAGGTTTAATGGATTACTCAGTTACATTGGATCCGGGATCAGCCGCTGCCGCAGCAACCGCTACAGCCGCCTTCGGGGCGATCGCGATTGTCTGGATATTATTCTGGATCGTTGTCGGTGGTTTAGGGTTTGTCTTGTGGCTCTGGGCGCTCATTGACTGTATCAGACGAGAGTTTACCAACCCGAATGACAAGATACTTTGGATTGTTCTTATCCTTCTACTCTGGTTAATTGGACCAATCTTGTATCTTATCATCGGACGTAAAAAAGGGACTATCCCGGCCGCAAAATCGGCCTAAATTTTTGACGCGTTAAAAATCAAAATGCCGCTCTTTACGGGTGGCATTTTGATTTGTAAGGATTTGACGTTTTAAACATTTTTTGATAAAATGGTATTAGTGTTCGGAGGGGAAATTTTTTATTTTCAAGCGAAAGCGTAGAAAAATTTACCATGTGTATACCACTGGTTTAGTCTACGGATAGTAGTTTTGATATCAAAAAGGATAAAAATGGCACGCGAATACAGTCTCGAAAAAACAAGAAACTTTGGGATCATAGCCCATATTGATGCTGGAAAGACAACTGTTTCAGAGCGAATTTTATATTACACCGGAAAAACTTACAAAATTGGTGAGGTCCACGAGGGTGAAGCCGTTATGGACTGGATGGAACAGGAGCAAGAACGGGGGATTACTATTACATCCGCCGCAACAACCTGTTTTTGGGCCACCAGAGACAATCCCGACGATAAAATTAGATTTAATATTATTGACACTCCGGGCCACATTGACTTTACCGCCGAAGTTCAAAGATCTTTACGAGTTCTCGACGGTGCGGTGGTGGTTTTTGACGGTGTTGCCGGAGTTGAACCGCAGTCGGAAACAGTTTGGCATCAGGCAGATAAATTTGGAGTGCCAAGGGTTTGCTTTATCAATAAACTCGATCGCATGGGCGCGGATTTTTTTAAGTCTTTCGATTCTATTAAAGACCGCTTGACAGATCACGCGGTGATTATGCAATTTCCTAATGCTCATGAAGAGAAATTTAATTTAGTTATTGACTGTTTAAGAATGAAAGCCTTAGAATTCGCAGGCGATAAGGGCCAAGATGTTAAAGAAATGGAAATACCCGATGAATTCAAAGAGAAAGCGGAAAAATATCATCGAATTCTTGTCGAGAAAATCTCCGAACAAGACGATGAACTTTTAAATAAATATTTGGAAGGGAAAAAACCAACATATGAGGAATTAAAAAAAGTTTTAAGATGTGCCACGATTAAAAACATGATCGTTCCGGTATTATGCGGTTCGGCATTAAAAAATAAAGGGGTTCAGCCCATGCTCGATGCGGTTATAGATTATTTACCAAGTCCGCTGGATATTCCTCCGGTTACGGGAATTAAACCAAGGACAGAAGAACCAATTGAACGTAAGGCAGATGACTCTGAACCGTTTGCCGCTTTAGCTTTTAAGGTCGCTGCCGACCCATTTGTAGGGACCTTAACTTTTTTTAGAGTCTATTCGGGGACTTTGAAAGCGGGCTCTTATGTTTTAAATTCTTCGAAAGATAAAAAAGAACGAATTGGCAGAATCGTGCGTATGCACGCTGCTTCTCGCGAGGAAGTTGACGAAGTGTATGCCGGAGACATCGCGGCGGCTGTTGGTCTCAAAGACACTTTTACATCAGATACATTATGCGATGAAAAAGATCCTATCATTTTAGAAAAAATTACCTTTCCAGATCCGGTTATTTCAGTTGCCATCGAACCAAAAACTAAGCAAGATCAGGAAAAAATGGGGATTGCTTTAAATCGTTTAGCCCAGGAAGATCCGACTTTTCAAGTAAAAGGTGATCCGGAAACCGGTCAAACTATTATTGCCGGCATGGGCGAATTACACCTGGAAATTATTGTTGAGCGCATGAAAAGAGAATTTAAAGTCGGCGCCGACGTGGGTGCTCCTCAGGTCGCCTATAAAGAAACTATTAAAACCATGGCCAAAGCCGAAGGCAAATACATTCGTCAAACAGGGGGCCGAGGACAATACGGACACGTCTGGCTAGAACTTAATCCCAAAGAACGAGGAGAGGGTTTTGAATTTATCGATAAGGTTGTCGGGGGCACGATTCCTAAAGAATTTATTCCTGCCGTGGAAAAAGGGGTTAAAGAAGCTTTAACTCGAGGCGTAATTGCCGGTTATCCTTTAGTCGATTTGTCTGTAACACTCTACGACGGCTCTTTCCACGACGTTGACTCTTCCGAAATGTCTTTCCAAATTGCCGGTTCTATGGCTTTGCAGGCTGGGGTTAAGAACGCGTCGCCGGTAATATTAGAGCCCATTATGAAAGTTGAAGTTGTTACACCTGAAGATTTTATGGGCGATGTTTTAGGCGATCTCAATTCAAAAAGATGCCAAATACAAGAAATGGGCGATAGGGCCAAGACCAAAGTTATTGACGCTATGGTCCCATTAGCAGAAATGTTTGGTTATTCAACCACTTTGCGTTCTGCTACCCAGGGACGTGCCACTTATACCATGGAATTTGACCACCTCGCCGAAGTTCCCTCTCACATAGCCCAAAAGATTATTGAAGGCAAACAAAAGTAAGATAATATCTTCTAAATAAAAGAAAAGACCGCTTCATCGCGGTTTTTTCTTGTATATAATTACTTTTTTGATAAGACAGCGGACGGCCGGCAAAAATTCTGCCACCAGTTTCTCATCCAGGATTTTGACCATTTCATTACCACCCCAGGGGTGTGATTAGTGTGATTAAAGGGTTAAATAACGAGCCCTATCCAGTTTAAGATAAATATACCAAAAACCATTAAAAGTATCCAAATATTTGCCCTGATCCTTGTGGCCAACGTAAAAGAGGCCGCTGCAAGTAAAAAACTTATCAGAGCACTAAAATAAAACAAACCAATTAAAACAAAGATAATATTCATAACCGGGTAGTATACCATAAAATATGCACTTTGTCAATGATTTGATATATAATAAAGATAAATGTAGGTACATAAAAAAACGTCCCATAAAATTGCATTCTTTTCAACCGATTACGTAATGTACGAAAAGAAGCGCAATTTACGGGACTTCCTGAACTTTTTTCCTGCTTTCGCAGGAGCAAAATTCAGGAGCGGAGGAATAAATGGACTATTTCGGTCTTCTTAAAAAATCCTTTCAAATAACCTTAAAACACCGATATCTTTGGATCTTCGGGATTTTTATAGTTGGAATCAAAGGGTTAAATTATTTCACTTATCTTTTCCCAGGAAATAATAACTCTACCTCGACATCGTCTGATGTTTGGACAAATTATTGGGTATGGCTCTTAATAATTGTCGCAATAGTGTTGTTTATTAGCCTTATATGGTGGGTTTTATCAATAATTGCCAACGGTGCAATCTTAGGTTCGGTTAAATCAATCCAAAAAAACGAATCAAATGATTTTCACACAGGATTTAATTTTGGCGTGGAAAAATTTTGGAAGGTATTATTAACAACCCTTATTCTTGTAGGAATAATATTTTTTGCTATTATTATTACATCTTTACCAATTATTTTGTTTTCCATCGCCAATGTTTTACCCCTAGCGGTGATTTTTGGTCTGATTATGGGTCTTTTAGACGTAGTTTTAATTATTTATCTTATGATATTATTTCCTTACGCCTTAAGACTGGCGGTATTAGACGATTTTTCTCCCTGGAATGCCTATAAGGCAAGTTTCAATTTATTTAAGAAAAACTGGAGCGAAATATTAATTGTTTATTTAATATTGTGGGCAATCAGTATGGGCATAGGGATAGGGTATTTATTTATCATTTTAATCGTCGGGGGCTTACTTTTCGGTATCGGCTACGCAATTTATCTTGCATCAAGTTTGGGAACGATTATTTATGCCAGTATCGCAAGTGTACTTTTTCTTGTCATGATGACTTTTCTCAGCAGCGTTGTGAGCACATTTTATTCTTCCATGATTACCCTAACTTATTTAGAAATAATCAAAAAAGGCAAACCAGAACTTGTTTGACTTAAGATACGGAATTTGCTATACTGGAATTCGAGGGGAATTTTTTTGCTGTAAAGTATTGACCCAGTTAGAAAAGGTCACCAAACACTTAATATCTCAAACTTATAGTTATGAAAGTTAACATTAACGGCTTTGCCTGGACATTCAGTTGGTCCTTTTTCTAACGGGGTTGACTTAATAGTAAATATAAGGTAAAATGGTAAAGTAAAAGTATTTATAAGCAAAGTAAAATATATTACAAAAAAAGCCTAGATAATTTAAAGAGGAGTTTTAAATGGCAGAAGGAAAAAAATTCGAACGAAACAAACCCCATGTTAATGTGGGAACAATCGGTCATGTTGACCACGGAAAAACGACTTTAACCGCGGCGATACTTAAAGTTCAAGCAAAAAAGGGCTTAGCTGAACCGCGCACAGTTGATCAAATCGATAACGCTCCGGAAGAAAAAGAGCGTGGAATTACAATTGCTACATGTCACGTTGAATACGAAACTGCAAAGCGTCATTATGCTCACGTCGACTGTCCAGGACACGCTGACTATGTCAAAAACATGATTACCGGCGCCGCTCAGATGGACGGCGCAATATTAGTTGTGTCGGCCGCTGACGGACCTATGCCTCAAACCAGAGAGCATATTTTACTTGCCCATCAGGTTGGAGTACCAAGCATGGTGGTCTTTTTAAATAAGATTGACCAAGTTACTGATCCGGAATTATTAGACTTAGTTGAAATGGAAGTTAGAGATCTCTTAAAAAAATATGAATTTCCAGGTGATACAATCCCAATCATTAAAGGATCGGCCTTAAAGGCTTTGGAAGGCGATGCTGAAGCAGAAAAGTCAATTGATGAATTAATGGATGCTTTAGATTCTTCAATCCCAGAACCCAAAAGA
>JAENIV010000001.1 GCA_016844295.1 Candidatus Berkelbacteria bacterium | reverse complement strand
AGTCCAACTAACTAGTCAATTAATGTTTTTTAGAGGCCAATATATGGTATAGAAGGGGTCAAATATAGTCAAATTACGCACCCAAAATGAAACGGTCTCCAACCTAATGCTGGTCCAGACAACCTAGAGCGGTTGTCCTTTTTGTATTTGAAAGGCGGTGTTATGAAGACAATTATAAACATTTCTATAATGTTCTTAACTGTAATTTTAGTGATCTATTTTCTATCCAGAAATGATCTAGAGGATTTTCTTGCTTTTGCAATTTTTTGGGCTATTTTACTTATCTCCATCTATACAGCTAGAACAAAGCAGAAAAATATAAAGAGTATTAAACAAGATGATTAAGAATTTTTTTCAAAGAATTGGTCAAAAAAATATTATTGTATTTATTTCAATTATCTTAGTTAGTGCGATTTCTACTTTTGTAGTATTACAAAAATTAAATTCCAGAAGTGAAAAGATGGTTGGTGGAGTAGATATAATATCGGAAGATACAGCGACTCCCCAAGCTGAACAATCTCCTGCGAAAGAAGAGCCCACTCCGAGCCCATCTACCGCAAAGATTCAAAATTTAAACTCTGCCCTTAATACCTCCCACCCGACAAACAACTCAGAACAAAAAGATTCTAATAATAATCAAAATCCGAATAATCCGAATAATCCGAATAATCCAATGAGCACCCATGCAGTTGTTTTCACTCCCAGTCCAACACCTACGCCATTAACTTGCAAATCTTTAAATGAAGACACTCCTGCATGGTCGGGTAGCAGAGTTATCACAAAAAGAGGTGAGCAGATTGGTAAAGTAGGCTCAACAGGTCTTACGTCCGGTCCAAGATTGGATCTTTATTATGTTTCGGACTCAAATGTGAGACTTAACCCATCATCATACATTACACAAGACATCCCCCTGCTATCAAGCTCTATTGGTAATATATGGAAGTTTGGTGACAAAGACACATTTCATGCCTCAGGCTGGGGTTATTCTGAAATATTGGATTACTACATATTTCCAGCATTGTATAACGCTTCTATCTATGCAATCAAAGACGGAGAGCTTGTTTATAACAATTACAAAGGAGGGTATGGACATATGAAAGTCTATGCTCATCAAGATTGTACATATACCTTATATGCCCACTTAATACCCTAAACCGACGATAAGATAGAATGGAGATCAAATGTATTGTTCAAATTGCGGTCATAAGTCCTTAAGGGATGTAACGTTTTGCGGTAATTGTGGCAACCATCTAACGAGCGGTAAAGTCACGTCATTAGAAAAAATTAATTTAAAGGATGAAGACCGGAAAAAATTGAAAAAAGTATATCAAAATGCTGGGAACTCTTCTTTTGCCATAGGAATTGTGAGTATGATTTTGGCACCGATCATTGAATATTTCATTAGCGGAGTCACGGATGCAGGATCTATAATTTTATATACCCTAATTGATTGGATTTTTATATTACCATTTGTTTATTTTGGGTCGAAAATTAAATCGGACGATTTAACGAATCTAAACAAATCACTTAAGAGAAATAGGAATATGTTAATTTATTCGGTTATTTATCTTATCCTAATTCTTATTTTAGGCGGAAGGATAGGCATCCTATTCTTGCTTGTAATTTATTATTTCGCGGTTTCTTACTCCTCTACGAAAAAAGTTATTAACCAATTTTAGTAGGAGCGATATGTTTTGTGAAAATTGTGGTGAAAGTTTGAAAAAAAGCGATAAATTTTGTGAAAAATGCGGTTTGGAAATAATTACCGATAACATTATTTGGCCTAAAGAAAAGACCAAAATATTTAGAAAGATCACATTAATTTTACTTTCAATCGTTATTCTTGCCGGTATCGCTGGAGGTATTTACTACAAATTTTCTTATAAAAGAGTTGAAGGTGTTGCGGATATCAATTCTAAGATTATTGGAACCCCTAAAAAAATGGAGCCGACGAATTCGACAAAATTGCCAGATGATACAACAACAAACAGCGCTCAAAACGATCGGGGATCTAAAAAACAAAATCAAAATAATGTATCAAGCTCAATGACTATCGCACCTAACACCCCATCCACCTCCACGCCAACACCAGCACCTCAACTAGATCAGTTTTCGGCGGAAAAGTTAAAACAAAAAGCCACAAGGTTGCTTGAGGCTGCCGACAGCATCTATAGATTCATTCAAAATTCTAACGCCGCAACAAAGACTTTTACTATAACATATCTTGATTCCGCTGATGCCCTAATTGATGAAAGTGTTTCGTATAATGCACTTATCAAAACTAATGGTCCTATCGCTGAAGATGCCTTGTCAAATTGTAAACAGGCTGATGAGCATTTCCGAAATTTGGTAACAGCAGAGAGAGGCTGGGCTTACTACAACTTGGTTGAAAATTACCCATTAGCATCAGGGGCACTTGATGTAGCAACATCAGAGCATACCAAGGCTTATAGCACCCTTAACGCTTGTTTGGCCGATTTAAAAAGCTTGGAAGTCAATTTAAGTTTATAGCTTTGAAGTAACACCGAATCATAATCATTTAAATGGAAATGAAAAAAATGAAAGACATCGAAACAAAAAATGAAGGTACAAGTTTTTGCACTGGTTTAGTTATCATCATTGTTATTTCTTACTTTATTATTAAATGGATTGCCGGAGGTGTAGATAATTTCAATGCTAAGTGGATGGGTACTTTTTACCCTGTTAGATATGATTTGACTCGTTATACACTCAGCCCAGAATTTAAATCAATCGAGGAATGTAGAGATTGGGTAGAAGGACAAACTGCCTTATACAATAGGGCTGAAGGGTATTATGATTATGAATGTGGAAAAAATTGTAAATATCATAAAGATACGAATATTTATGTTTGCGAGGAGAGCATTCATTAATAAAATCAATTTTTTAATATTATGAAAGAAAAAGTAATTAAACAAAAAGTTGTGAAGTGGTGGGATTGGGCGGCCTTTATTGTCGGTGTTTTTACCCTCTTTTTTGTAGTAATAATGTTTTTAGAGTATCAAACATACGGACGGGTCTTTTATATTGAATTGATTTTTGGATCCGCAATAGGCGCTTTGTTATTAGGTGTTGAATTGAGAAAAATCGTCTTGGAAATTAAAAATAACAAAGAGATCAATAAAACTCTGAGGGAGAATCGATCAATTCCCAAGTTTACATGGCAAGATCGGGCATTAGCAATCGGTGCTACAGTAATTTTATTGATTTATGTTCCGACCATTATTACTTTATTAACAAGCGGTAATTTCAGCAAGGTTCAGATTGTCCCACTGCTTGTGACGATTGTTAGCTTTATTGTATTAATCTCAAAGTTTTATAGATTTAAATCAACAATAAAAACCTAGAATATAACATTTTATCATAAATAACTGGTTTCTGGGTCTTGATCTCAACATATTCACCACCTGTTTGCCACGGTGTGCCAATTTGTGCCCTCATTTACCATCTGAACAGACGATTTTACATCTTCCCGTCTGTTTACCAACCACACAACAGATGGTAATCTCATAACAAGCAAATAAAAATTTTAGAAATAATTGTCTGATCATGAAAATTGGTAGAAATGATCCCTGTCCGTGCAAAAGCGGCAAAAAATTTAAAAAGTGCTGTTTACCGAAAGATGAACATTTATCTAAAAAGTTAGATAGCATTTTGGAAGAGAATCAGCAAAGAGAGAATTTGTATGGCAAAGTGAAACCTATTATTAGCGCTGATTTTCAAAAAAATAAATTTGTTGCTGTCGATAGTACTCTACATCACTCAAAGAAATGGAAAACATTTCCCGATTTTCTTTTAGACTATATTAAAACCGTATTGGGTAGTGAATGGGGTAATTCGGAACTGGCAAAACCAGAGACCGAAAGGCATCAAATGATAAAGTGGTTTACCGATTCTAGCAGATACCGGCAAAAGCAGCCTCAAGACGGTGACGGAATTCACCGTGCCATTCCGAATGGGTCTCTCTCGGCATACATGGCTTTAGCCTATGATTTATATATATTGAAACATCATGCGACTATTCAGAAAGATATTGTTAGAAGATTAAAGATCCCCGATCAGTTCCAAGGAGCGCGTTATGAGTTATTTGCTACCGCAACCTGTATAAGAGCTGGTTTTAATATAGCTTTTGAAGATGAGAGAGATAGGACGAAAAAACACCCCGAATTTGTTGCTACTCATAAAGAAACTGGGCAACAAATATCAGTCGAGGCTAAGAGCAAAAAAAGTAGTATTAAAATACGAGGTGCCGGTCAACTAATTAATAAGGCCTTGGAAAAAGAAACCCAACACCCAATGGTTATCTTTTTAGACCTGAACCTTCCCTATAATGTCGCGAAAAAAGAATTAGAGACACCCCCTCCAAACAGAGTATCAAAGATATTAGATCAGGTGATTAAAGGTGATAAGAACGAGGACAGGTATGCTATGATTATATTTACAAACCAGCCTTACCAATATGCTAAAGATGATCAACTAATGTTTCCAAAACACGTTTTATCTATAATATCCCAAAATACAAAAATTCCAGCCTCTCATCCAGAGATATTCCCTGCCTTGAACCAAGCTGCGTTGCAAGACCACATTCCAAATGAATTTCCCAAAGAAGAATAAGGTGTATTTTAGAGCAAATGTGGGGTATAATTACGTTAGACTCAAATAGCAGGCGTTAGTTTCGGTATATAGATCAACCCCTTATGATCCAATATCGCAGTTCTAACATCGTCCACGATTGACCGCCAATTGAGACGGAGTGCTTCCATAGACTCCATTCTTTATTAGCTGACCTTCGAGTGAATGACTGAACGTACTTTTTCCTCACCAAATCTGCTACCTCCTAATATGGCATTCTTTGGTTAGTCTAAAATAAATCAAAATTAATTTCAACATAAAAACCGCTTCAGACGCGGTTTTTAAAATTCCCTAACTTTAAATTTATTTTACAGTTCCTAAGATTACTTAAACGTTCTTAAGGTTACTTAATAAAAACAAAAATCTTATTTCTTTTCCTTAAACCTTCCAGCCAACTGGCATAAGACATCTGAATTTTACCTTTTTTGTCCTCAACTTTCCCAATCTGATATCCCACCTGGCTTTTAACAGGTCCGAATACTTCCCCTATTTTGGCCGTAAAAGCGGCATCTTCAAACTCAGGGACTTGCTTATTATCAATTATTAAATTGCCTCGGGCTATCCAACCTAAACTTCCCCAATTATCTCTAGTTTTTACGTCCTCAGAGTACGTTTTTGCCAATTGGTCCCAGGCTTCGCCGCTTTTTGCCTTATTGGCAACTTCATTCGCGCGGGCTTCATCTTTAACTAGAATGTGAAGTATTTTTACTTGGGCGATTAATTCATTTTGGACCTTTTCTTTAATAACTTGTGCCTTAACAAGATCTTTGAATTCATCTGCGTTCATACCATATAGTTCTTTAAGAACTTTTTGGACATTTGCTTCACCGCCGCTTTCCGACACAATCTTTTGATAGGCATCCTCAACATCTTTGGAAGTGACCCGAACGCCATTTCTGGAAGCCTCAAAAGAGATCAACCGGTTTTCAGTTAATTGATCGATAATTTGACCCCTGAGGGTTTTTTCGTTCGGTAATGATTGTTTTGTTTTAGCTGAAAATTGTCTGATATACGACAGTTGCTTATAATATGTTTTAACCCAAATTATGTTCCCGCCAACTGTTGCCGCTGGGAAAGGATAGATTTTAGAAGAAAATTTCGCCATTGCGGATTCACTTTTTTTGGCGTAAATTTGTATTCCGAAATAAATCCCAAAGAAAATATAGGTTAAAACGACTAACCATATAATAAAGGTGATAATCCACCTGGCTTGAAAACGAGGTCTAAGACGGTAGATTAAACCGATAAATTCTCGCTTAACAAATTGTCCGACTTTATGCATAAAACTCATTTTTACATTCCGTAAAAGTGACTATCGTAAATGCCTTAAGGAAAATCTTTTACATTCCGTAAAAGTAACTTAGGCTGAATACTGTTGATAGGACCAATATCCCAGCAATTATAAATCCGCTTACCCTCTTTAAAGATAGCATATTATTAGCGTGTAAGTAAACCGCCTTGATAATGACATAAAATGCCACTGTGATGGTTATGGACTTTGTTTTAGGATCAACGGGCCAATAAGACATTGCCAAAAAAATCTCCAAAACTACCAAAGATATAACCGTCAAATATACTAAGAGCAAATTTTTATTGGTAAATTTTACTTCCTGAGTGATTTCTAGGTTTATGTAGAAAACTAAAACTGAGAGAACTAATACAATAATCATAATTATCGCTAACGGAACGGCTAAACCATATCGAATATTATAAAGATCATAAATAATTAAGTACACATTTGTCAAAACTAATATTTCAGGCATTTTTTTTATCTGAAAAAGTCCAACTGCACCAAGCGCTAAAATTAAAATTCTAAGTGTCAGAGAACTTTCAAAATAAAAAAAGGACCAAATACCTAAGGCTAAAATAATAACTAAAGCGAATTTTAAAATTAAAGGCAAATTCTTTCTCATTGGTTACTCAAATAATCCTGTCCCATTAAAACCTGAATATTAACATCCTGCCTAACATTTGTCCCTTGTTGGACAGAAGCCTTCAGAAGGCTAGCAATTTTGTCCGCAACTTCTTTATATTTCCCACCCGAATAATCATAAACAATGGTTTTTTGTACTTTACTTGTTGCTGTTGTCACTTTTGTCACCGAATAACCATAACTTTCTAAATAATTTGCGACACTTGACGCGAGACCGGTTTTCCCCGAACCGTTTGAAACTTCAATTTTTGCTTCAGCAATATTATCGGCTTGAAGGCTAAAAATGTTTTTAGCAATGTTTTGTAATTCGCTAAAATTATCAATGCCTTTACGCGGATAAATATAATATCCTCGCGAGTCTTGACCGGCAACCAATGGTCCACCAGCCGTTGTGTCAAAAACCTTATTGATAATATTAGTCGTATCTAAATTTTTACTTATATCCCATAATGCGCGGATTTCGCTTACCTGCATATTCGTACGAATATGATCTCCTAAAATATTTATTAAGTCAGTTATTTTTTTAGGGCTTGCTAAAATTTGAAGGGTGAAAAATTTTTCCCTAATTCCCATCATAACCTGCATTTGTCGGCGAGATCTATCGAAATCAGAAGTAGTTTCTCTCGAACGAGCATATTTTAAAGCCGTTGTTCCATCAAGATGATGTGGGCCCACGGAAATCCTAAGTGGTTCGTAATCAATCATATTCGGTGCCGGATAATACGGGTCATAAAGATCTTTTTCAACATAGACATCAACCCCCCCGACCGTATCGACAATCTTCTTAAAACCGTCGAAATCCAACGTAATATAATAATGGATAGGGACCCCTAAGACATTTTCTACCGTCCGCGACGATAATTGACCCCCGCCCCCAGAACTGTTTTTTGTTTTGGTGCTTTTTTCTCCATCACTATAGGCTTCGTTGATTTTTGCGTGACCGTAGCCTTGAATTGGAACCCACAGATCTCTGGGAATTGAAATCATGCTAATTTTTTTATCATTATAATTGATTGATAGAACAATCATTGTATCTGTAAGTGCCCCACCAGGATGGTTTTGGTTACCCTTGCCCAATATTAAAATATTCGTTCTACCTTGAGATTGTCCTTTAATATTAGTCGAGGTAACATCCCCCAATAAAGAAAAAAGTGACGATTTGTTACCCGAATCGTCAGTAATTTTTTGGAGGGCTCGATTGGCGGAAAAACCGACCCAAACTCCAATACCAACCACAACTAAAATTATCGCTAAAATAGCCCATTTTAATCGTTTTTTCCACGGACTCCCGGAAATACTTATTACTCTTGGTTGAGTCGGAGGCGGGACCGGTTGAACCTTATTTCGCAATGAAACGCTCCTTCTATATATTAGATTAAAGTTAAAACTAGGGCTAAAGCCCTTTATTTAAGTATAACAAAAAATTAGACGGCTGAAAATGCTTCATGCTATAATAATCATTAATGAAAAAAATTCTACATATTTTGAGTATTCAACAATTTACTTCTTCTGAAGTTCTAAAAATTTTCCATCAAACTTGTCAAATGGAAAAAAATGCTCAAAGATCGGTAAATTTACGATCTAAATCGAAAGGCATCGTCTTATTATTTTATCAACCAAGTACTCGTACTAGGGCTTCTTTTGAACTGGCCAGTCACTTTTTAGGCTACAGAATTCTTTATTCAACCGAAGCGGCCGAATTTTTTTCCTCGGCTGCCAAAGGTGAATCGCTCGAGGATACGATTGAACTTTTTTCTAATTACCCGGGGGTAAAGGTAATTATTCTCAGACATCCAGAAAAAGGTTCGGCTGACCGTGCCGCCAAAATCGCCGGGCCCTACGGCATCAGTATCATCAACGCTGGTGATGGTGCTAATGAACATCCGACTCAAGCCCTTCTTGATCTTTATACGATCTACAAACTGAGACTAAATCAAAAACCGATGAAACAAATAAAGTTAGTCGTGGCCAACGATATCGAGCACAGTCGCACCATTCGTTCGCTTTGCCTCCTTTTCGCCAAAATCTTTAGACCTCTCGAAATTGGCGTCTCGGCACCCAAAAATATCAATCTTGCCAAGGATATTCAAAATGGATTAAAGGATTCAGGCGTAAAAATAATCAAGTTTAATGATCTTAAAACCGCCGCCCTTTGGGCTGATTTTTTATATATGACCCGACCTCAAATCGAATATTATCGATCAAAAAAATTAGCTAAAAAATTTCAACACTTCAGAATTAGCAAAGATTTTTTAGATAGTATCCCCCAAAATTATCCTTGTCAGATCTTACATCCCATGCCCATTGATAGTAAAAATTTTAATGAAATAACCGACGAGGCCCGTCATCATCCAAGATGTCAAATTTTTCAACAAGCCAGGAATGGTATCTATATTCGAATGGCTCTACTTAAAATGTTACTTAAATAAATTTAATATATTGGAGTAGGGAAGTGGTCGGGGAAAAGCTGGCCCTTAGATAATTTTTGGCAAATTTTGCGAGCGACGGTTTCGGGTTTTTGGTTGCTATATCCAAAAACAGGAATGTTTAACGACCATCCCAGGGTGTTGGCAATGACAATCCCCACTCTCGTGCCCGTATAAGAACCTGGACCCTGATTCACAATAATAGCCTTTATATCTATAAGATTTTTTTTATGTTTTTTTAATAGTTCCTGAATATTTTTTAATACCTCGCTGCCAGTATCAGTTTTCCATTGCCATTTTAAAATATCTGAATTCTTCCCGTCATATAGAGCAACCTGACAATTATTATTAATTGTATCGATATGTAATATCATTTTTTATTATCTATTTTGCGTTTGTTTTCGCTAATATGCTTAAAATCTATATATATAGTATTATCTGGTAAAATCTTTTTAATTTTTTCCGCCCATTCGATAATCATTACGACATCATCCCGATTGAAAAAATCTTCAATGCCGACTGATTTAATATCGTCAAGGTTTTCTACACGATAGGCATCAATATGAACAAAATCGATATTTTTTTTGTCAATTTTACCCGGATACGCTTTCAAAATTACAAAAGTTGGCGAGGTAATTGTCTCCTCAACCGATAATCCTTCGGCTAATCCTTTTACGAAAGTAGTTTTACCCGAACCCAACTCCCCTATTAATCCAATTGTTGCTCCACCTTTTAATTTCCGGGCTAACTTTCTTGCATACTCAATTGTCTCTAATTGATTATTTGAAATCATATACAATATATTCTATCATAAATTTAACTTCTTAACCATATTATATATGGACGCAATTAAAATTTTTCTCGCGAATGTAAGATCTTACTATATGGATTATCGACTTGGAATAACAACCAGGGGGATGTTTATATTTGAAGATCAAACAAGTTTGTATAAGGACTATCACGAATATGATGCTTCTTACTACGGTATTTTAGAACGAACTCAAAAATTTATAAGTTTTAAAAAAAACGATGTTTTTATTGATTTGGGCTGTGGAAAGGGTCGAGCAGTTTTTTTCTATTCATACAAAGGTATCCGAAAATCGATTGGGATAGAAATTAATAAAAAATTAATTCACGATGCTAAGACGAATTTAAAAAAATTTAAATATTTTAAAAATAATATAAAATTTAGCCAGATTGATGCTGCAAAATACAATTTTTTCGACGAAACAATAATTTATTTGGCAAATCCTTTCGGAAAATTGACACTTTCGAGAGTACTCAGAAATTTAAAAAAATCTTTAATCAAAAACCCGCGGAAAATTAGAATAATTTATGTTTTCGCGCGTTTTAAAGATTGTTTTGAAAAACAAGATTGGCTTAAAGAGAAAAAAATTAAAGATAAAGATTTCAGAATTTGGATAAATTGTAAATATTAGGTCTCATCCCCAAAATCCCCGCCAAGAGGTTTGTCTTTAGGATCTCGAAATATTTTCAACGAAAGTACTAAAAAGAAAATTATCGCAAGCCCGATGATTGCCTTTGTTAATTGAACCCACCAGGGCGATTTTAACCCTTCAACTTTTACGGAATCGCTAATACTGTCTGCCGATGCAATTTTCCCATCTGACGAAGAAGTCGGCGAACGCGCTGTTGCGTTAGAAGAAGTTAAAGTTTTTTTCGCTGAAGCCGTCGCTGCGGTAGATTTTTTAGCAGTCGAGGATTTTATTTCAACATCTTTTTGAACTGCTTGGATTAATTTAATATCGTCTTGTTTTTGCGGCAAAATCCGCCACGTATCGCGGTACAAATTAACAATTCCGCAAACTTGAAAAGTATCCCCCTTATGCATTTCCGGCTTCTCGATATTTGTCGCCGCTTGAATATAAACCTTGGCCTTACCCGAACCGTCATCTAAATAAAAAGTGTTGCCCGATGTTTCTGTTACCGTGCCTTGAATATTAACCAAATAATTTTCGAAGTTCCGAAAATCTCCAGTTTTTATCTCGACTGGATCTTTATTAACCGGAATATCTTGATTTTTTTCATCAGTATTTCCCCCCACATCTTCGAGGGCTGATGTAATAATATTTATTTCGCCGACTGTCGAAGTAGTTGTCCACTGCCAAATACCACCAGATAGAGCGCGGGCAACCCCTTCTTCGGCCGGACCGTAACTGGTTTCATTAAGAATCAGTCCGCCGGGAAAAAATAATTTTACCGTGTCGCCTGTTGTGTTGCTTAAAACAACTCCAGTCTGATTACGATGAAAAACATAATAACTTTGTGGACCAACTGTTAATCCGGGGGGTATTAAATATTGGTCAAGTAAGAAACGGGTTAAAACTACAGAATCATCGGTAGGATTATAGATTTCAACCCATTCGCCCTCAGAATCAAGACCTACCGGGTCAGGCAGAAGCTCAGATAAAATAATCTTGCCAGCCGACTCCCAAAGGCCAATTCTTTCCCGCTGGGCCTGCTGAATAATTTCCAACCATGCATCGTAAAGAAGCACGGAATTCTCTATATCATAAAAACTTGCTAAGCCTTGCTCCAATAATTGAGTATTAAAAACTTTGTCTTGAAAAATTATCACCGCCAAGGTACGTTCGTATCTATCTTTCTGTTCACCTAAATCCTCACTGATAATCAAATCAACCGTCTGACCAAGAAGTTGCCTTGTAAAATCTTTTGCCGGCTCATAAAAAGGTTGATTTTCTTCGGGTGTATCTACAAAGAGGAGCCTAATTGTTGACGGGAAACCCTCCAAACCGGTAACTTTAATCGTATCGCCGTCAACAATCGAGGAAACCTGAACTTGTCGAATGATGGAGCCTTCTAAATTGACAAGTCCCAAAACTTCTTCGGGGTAAGATGGTGGGGGTGGTAAAATTACAGCGGAATTTTTAGCCCCCGGCGTACCGCCGGTAACCAAAGATTCCCCCCAATTGCCATCGCCAGTTTTTAGTGGGTCAATTTTTTCCCAGGAAATATCTGTCTTTGGCGACGGCGGCCAAGTAAAATCTTCCTCGTAAGATCCCAAAGAATTTTTAAGTTTTAGAGTATGACCAGAATTGCTTAAAACCAGGCTTGTTAGTTCAATTATTTTATTGGGATCGACTGTCCAAATATTATTGAATTCGACCAAATTTTTTGTGACAACCAAATAATCATAAGGTTGGATAATAGTATCATTCAGAAGTTTTTTTGTATCATCAATTGTCCAATTTTTAAGATTTACTGGACTTGCGCCATTATTATAAAGTTCAATCCATTCGCATTTATCTGACAGACATGAAGGATCAACCATTACCTCATTGATAACCACATCGCTGTCAGCGGCTTTTACTTTTTGAGGGCTTAATAATACCGACACAAAAAATAATCCCAAAAATAGTCCCAAGAACAAA
The DNA here is from genome assembly GCA_016844295.1 of Candidatus Berkelbacteria bacterium. GTDB lineage: Bacteria > Patescibacteriota > UBA1384 > UBA12157 > JAENIV01 > JAENIV01. The sequence continues at coordinate 13,237 of JAENIV010000001.1, read as the reverse complement.
ATTAAATAATTACTTTTTCCCATCCTTGATATATAAAATTACATACAAATCAAATGGCCGTAGTAGGTTCGTAAACCTTTTCCGTGATCAATGATTATTAAATGGCCATAGGCGCCGGAATCTCCATCAAAAATTATTCTCCCGGCCGCCGCGGCCCGAACTGGAGAAGCATAGCCAGAATTTGCGACTAAATCAATTCCTGGATGAATTTTATACCACGAAGTCCATTCGACTTCTCCATACTCTTGGCTGACACGGTAATTTGCAAGTGGCCAACTTAGTTCTTTACCAAGAAAATCACGCGGATTAACTTTGGCTCCGTTTTTTCTAACTTCAAAATGTAAATGCACACCCGTTGTTTGACCAGCCCCGCAAGTTCCTGGTTTTCCGCCTTCATAACCGATGATATCACCCTGTTTAACGACTATGCCCTTCTTTTTGAGAATAAGTTGCTTTTTAAAAAAAACTTTATCAACTGGTTGTTTCGTTTTATTTTCTTCGACAAGATTATTTTTTTCGGCAGTCGTCATTGCGGCCGTTGCGAATCTAAACGGCATTATTAGACCTAAGCCAAAAATACCTAATAAAAACAGGGTGAATATTTTTTTAATGATGATAAATTTATTAAATTTAAGCATTTTAATTATTTAAGATCAATCTCTCCACCTTTGTCTAATTCATTGTGGGAAATTTCTCCTTCTCCATTATGTTGCGTTTTTGGCCAAGATTCATCTTCTGTTTCTTGGACTTTCTCTGAACTTTTTGGTACAGATGATTCTTCATGCGCTTGGGGAATTTGGACATCACCTGAATTATTTGATGAGTCCTGAAAATCTTTTTGTGGTGGAATTTCTTGTGATGCTGGGGAATTTTCTCCGGTAGGTTGCTTAGCAGTCAGGGACCCCTCCTCGCCGGCGTGATGACCGCCTTCTCTGATTACACCAGGCGCTAAAGCCCCTTCGGCCTCAAGAATTTGATGATGCCTGCCTTCCGTTTCAATCAGGTCATTATGAAGTTGCATAATTTTAGCCGCAATCTCTTGGGGATTTGGAACCGATTTTAAAAGAAAATTTTGAGTTTGTTCGCCCGCAGTTTCTACTAAAACATCTCCGTAGGCAAACAGGGTTGGTAAAAATCCTTGTATATTTGAAGAAACGTCCTGAACTCGTAAAAGTGATATTTGAGAAATTTTTCTTCCCCAAAATCCTTCCTGGACCACATCAACAATATAATCCCTACTGACAATATAAATATCATAATAAAATGAAATAAATGACACAAAGGCAACTGTAACGGCAATAAGATAGTAAATCGATAAACCCAAGACAACAATATGGACCACAAACCCCTTTAAAATATCAAACTCAGATAAAAACAATCCTATAATTAACCCCCCAGGGATTAAAAGCATGGCCGCCGAAAGAAGAAATGGACCGATAAAAGATACCCAGTGTTTTCTAACGAATATTATAATTTTTTCTTCATCGACAGATCCCGGAATTGGAAAATGGTATTCTGGCATTATTTCCTCTTACATTAAATTTTAATTAAATCTTGCAGATGCTTTCCCCAGTCCAGAGCGCCGATTAAAATGACTGTTGCGACAATTATTACCGCTATTACTATTACATATATTAAAACGACAACAGGAATTATATCTCCCTTGATACGCATTTTTACCACTCTGAAGATGCCGTATGCGTTAAATGCAACGTATACAAACATAAACAAAAACCAGATAATAGCAAATATATACATTTTTCCTTTTAATCTATCATATGACCATAAAGGGTCATTAAACCATTACCATGATCTATAATAATACAATTTCCATATCCGCCATAGTATTGGTGCAAAACAATATCACCAGCAGCCGCTGCACGAATTGGGGCGCCATAGCCGGCGTTGGCGGCAAGATCAATACCTGAATGGAACGAATAATAAGCAGTCCAACTTGCCGGACCGTACTCTTGAGTAATTCTATAATTAGTCATGGGCCAGGCAAGCACTCCACCCAAATAATTACGCGGATTAGTGTGTGATCCGTTTACCCTAACCTCAAAGTGCAGATGCGGACCCGTAGAAAATCCTGTACTTCCTTCATAACCGATGATATCACCTTGATTGACATGTCCGTAGGAAATTCGGTTGCGATTACCAGTAATGGCATTGATTTGCGCGTTTAACTGATCAAGGGATGCGCGCGCAGTCGCAGCCCGTTGTTCAAATGCCTTCTGAGCGTCAGTTGCTTGGGCTACCATTGCGGCTTTTTGTGATTTTTGCGAGTCAAGACCTCTTTTTTGGGCTTGCTGTTGAGATTTTAGATCCGACAGTTCCCCCTTTTTCTTTTCCAACTCATTTCTTTGACTTTCAAGTTCACTCTTGAGCTGGTAAATAACTTTGATTGTCGTTTCTATTTGATATTCAAGCGATTCAATATATTGAGCACGATCGACAATTTCCGAAAGGGAATTTGATCCAAGAATTATTTCTGTCGTAGATTCTGGAGGGGTCTCATACATTACGCGCATCGTTTCGTAGAGATTTTCTTTTTGGACGGCTAACTCGGCTTCTTTTTGATCAATCTGTCTTTGAGTTTCATCAATCTGCTGTTGGGTACTATCTATATTAAAGTTGGTTTCTGCGATGGCTGCCTCAATTTGAGCAATCGAAGCATCTAAAACCTTGATTTCATTTTTTAAAGATTGGGCTTCTTGCATTTTTGCATCAGCCGCTTTTTTAGCCGCGTTGAGTTCTTCAATTTTCTTCTGTTGCTCTTGACGAAGCGTATCGAGATCCGCTGCCCTCGCTGGTCTAAAAGAAAGATTCAAGCCCATATAAACCAATGAGGCAGAAAGGAAAACATATGTAATTTTTTTAAAATTAAACATTTATACCTTTAAATATCGCCTGATGGAAAATAATGAACAGCCGATTCCTACTAATATACCAACGATAAATTGCATTAAAAATATTAGCAAAAATTTAGAAATGAAAAAATGATGCATATTCTCAGTCACAATTGAGCCTAAGTACCTATTTGTTAAGGGTGTTGCCAATCCTATGACGATCCACAAAGCAATTGTGGCTACAATACAGGCGAGAAACCCATATAAAATACCCTCGACAATAAATGGAACTTTGATAAATCTGTCGCTGGCGCCTACCAAACGCATAATTTCAATTTCTTCTTTACGAGTAAAAATAGTTAACCTGATAGTATTTAGTATTACCAAAATTGAGATAATAACGAAGGTTATCGAAAAAATCCAACCCATTTTTTTCACGAATGAAGTAATTGCCAATAGTTTATCAATGATTTGTTTATTATCTTCATATGAGATTTTATGGACTATTGGCGAATATTGATTTTGAGCAAGGAAATCGGCGATATTTTTTAAATCTTCCGGATTCGTCGCCTTAATCGCTAAAGATCTGGGTAAAGGATTTTCTTCTGGTTTTATAAGTTCTTTGATCCTTTGATTTTTCTGACGTTCGTTCCAAACCCGTAATGCTTCTTCTTTGGATATATAGCGGACTTCTTTAACATCGGGACGAGCAGCAATGATTTGCTGCAGGTCGCTTATTTCCTGAGTAGTTGCGGAGTCCTTAAAATAGACTGCGACATCTATTTTCGACTTAATCATTGTCGTTGTTTTACTAATCACCATTGTCATGACAACAAATAGTGTAATAATAAGAAGTGTCAAGGTCATAACGAGAGTGGACGCTAAAGACAGCCACCTGTTGCGCCAGAAGTTTGTCAAACCTAATTTAGTTATGCGCGAAATAGTTATCCAACTCAAATTACATATCCTCCTCTAACTTTATCTGATAAAATTGTTCCATTTTTAATTAAAACCACCCTACGTTTGAGCCTATCAACGATAGCTTTATTGTGGGTGGCTAATATAACGATTGTCCCTCGCCTATTAATTCTGTCAAGTAATTCAATGATTTCCCAGGCATTTATTGGGTCTAAATTGCCAGTGGCTTCATCGGCAATGAGAATTTTTGGCGAGTGAACCAAAGCGCGGGCAATACTTATTCTTTGTTTTTCTCCCCCTGAAAGCTCATCGGGATACTTATCTTTACACTTAAGCATGCCCACAAGATCTAATATTCTTGGAACTTTGTCTTTAATCTCTTCTGGTAATGCATCACACACTTCTAAGGCGAAAGCAACGTTTTCCAAAACCGTTTTTTGAGGTAGGAGTTTAAAGTCTTGAAAAACAACTCCGACTTTACGCCGGAAGTAAGGGAGTTCGGAAAGTTTTAATTGAACAATGTTTCTCCCGGCAATTAAAATTTTGCCACTTGTAGGCTTTTCTTCACAAATTAAAAGTTTTACCAGAGTTGATTTACCTGCCCCGGACTGACCAACAATAGAAACGAACTCTCCCTTTTCGATTTTTAAATTAACATTATCCAGGGCCTTAATTGTATCGCTATATATTTTTGATACCCCTACTATTTCAATCAAAAAATACCTCCAATTTTACATGTCTTTATTCAGTTTACCAGATAATGATAAAAAATAAAAATCCTATCTTCCAAACCAGTCGAGAAGGTCATTCAAATCCAGTGTATTAATAATATCTTCTTTTTGGAGCCACCCCCGGCGGGCGACAGAAACACCATAACGCATTAGGTCCAGGTGATGAATTTGGTGAGAATCAGTATTAATAGCAAATTTAACACCATATTTTTTCGCTTCTTGGCACAAAGTATCGGTTAAATCCAAACGATTTGGAAATGCTGATATTTCTAAGGCTGTTTTATATTTAGCGCACGCCGCGAAAACTTTTGGCCAATCAACCTGATATGGTTCACGCTGACCTATAATTCTCCCTGAGGGATGCCCGATAATATCCACATGTGGATGAGAAATTGCCCTAATCATTCGTTTAGTCGTTGTATCTTTATCTTGAAAAAAACTCGTATGAACCGATGCTGTCACAATTTCTAATTTCTCCAGCATCCAATCTTGAATATCTAGGTCGCCGTTGGCTTTGATATTTACTTCGACGGATGAAAGTATTTTGATTTTTGGATATTTTTTTTGAACTTCCTCGATCTCTTTCTGACGGGCTTCAAGGTCTTTCTCATCTAAACCGTTAGCGATCCCTAAACCAACCGTATGATCGGAAATGACAACATATTCATATCCTATCTTTTCACTTGTACGAACAAGATCAGAAATAGTATTTTGCCCGTCAGACCAATTTGAATGAACGTGTAAGTCACCCTTAATGTCTTTTTCGGAAATTAATTTTGGTAATCGATGTTCTAAAGCCACTTGGATTTCGCCACGATTCTCGCGCAGTTCTGGCGGGATCCAATCCATTTTCAGATTGCGGTATACACATTCTTCGTCTGGGCAAGTAATGCGGCTGACCATTTTGCCATTCTTTTCGCTCTCCGCGGATTCGCGTTTAGCGGAAAGAATCTTTAGACCGTGTTCTGAAACCGATCGGCCTATTGTAAGAGCATATCCTCGTAGTGCGATATTGTGCTCTTTTGAGCCAGTTAAATGCTGGAGCAAAGAGCCATACTCTTTTTCTGGGACTATTTCGAGATCAACGTGGGCGTTTTGTTCAAAAATTACCATGGCTTTGTTCGGCCCCTCAGCTAAAACATTGTTCACACCCGGCATTTTGACGAATGCTTCGATAATTTTCTTGGGCTCGGAAGTGGCCGCGACAATATCAATATCACCAATCGTTTCATTCATGCGCCTTAAAGATCCTACAAAATCAATTTTCCCCAAATCAGTTTGTTTTTTAAGATATGCCACAATCTTTTCTGCGATCGGTAAGGCATCTGTGATCAACATCCTACCGGTTAGTTTGCGCATAATATTAATTCCGCGGAGAATATTATTTCGTGTTTTTTCTTTGATAGTTTCGTCGGCTTTTCCTTTTTTAATTTTTGCTTCCAAGTCATCGATATCTTGAGCCTTAATTTCTTTGGCAATTTTTACCGCCATTTTTGGGCCTACCCCAGGGATTTGCATAAATTGCACTTCGTTTACAGGAACATTCGCCGATATTTCATCTAAATATTTTAATTTCCCAGTTTTTAAAAGTTCTTCAATTTTTTCGGCAATTGATTCTCCAACACCGGGAATATCATTAATAGCTTTTAAACCCCCTTTTTTATAAACCTCGCTGAGATTTTCGACGTAACTTTCGATTGTTTGAGCGGCACGTTCGTAGGCAACAATTCTAAAACGACCTTTCTCGTTTGAAAGTTCCAAGATTTTTGCAATTTTGTATAAAGTTTGGCCAATTTCTTTATTGGTCATATCTAAATTATACCCGATTTAAATCCTATAATAAAGTTGATTTAATGCCTTTCTAATCTTCACCGCATTACCATGTTCCAGCAACCCAAAATAAGACTGATAGGTTTTATTTGTTGTATTTTCGAGAATTCTTTTTAACAATCTTTTCTTTGTGGATTTTCTTAATATTCGGTGATCAAAAAAATGAACCCAGCCCAGAAAATCAATTCCCGAGGCAAGTGGTTTAATAAAGACTTTGTCGGGATGCAGTTCTAACCTCAAATTATTTTCTAAAAATCCGTCAATTTTTGGGAGTAAACCATCCAAACAAAGATTACTTTCGGAAAGTATGACAAAATCATCCGCATAGCGAATGTAATACCGTTCTTTCGATTTCCTCTTTATAAAATGGTCAAACTCGTTCATATAAATATTGATTAGCAATTGGCTTGTCAGATTTCCAAGCGGAAGACCAACACCAATTTTACCGCTTGTATTAAAACTGCCAATAATCTGTTCAAGTAGCCACAACACATCAGAGTCCCCGATGTGTTTGCTTAATATTTCTAACAAGATTTTATGGTCAATGTTGGAAAAAAACTTTCGAATGTCGCATTTTAAAACCCAAGCCGTTCGGGTATTATTTTTCGAAACCACCCAACCAAATCTTCTGAACCGATTCATTGCCCGATGCGTGCCTTTGCCAATCCGACAAGAATACGAGTCATAAATAAATTTGCGGTCAAAATACAGGTATAGAATTCGATAAATTGCGTGGTGCAAGAGCCTGTCTCGAACGCTAGCCTTGTGAATGTCCCTAATTTTCGGATCCGTAACCTTGAAAGATTGATAACCGCCGTGACGATAGGTTTTGTTGATGAGACCGTTATGCAATTCAAGAATATTGTCCATAAAATTTAGTCCAAATTCGACAACATCTTCCCGCTTTTTCTTTCCAACCAAAAACTCCCGCCAAGAAATCAGCAAATTTTCGAAAGATGTGATACGATAATAAATATGACGCAGCACGAATCGTCTCTCTCTCTCTCTCTCTCTCTCGAGTTGCCCCTCTGTTGTGATGCGAATCAAAGAGGGATATTTGAGTTGGCTTTCTATTAGTGCTCATATTTCTAAAAATGCCCGTTATACAATCGGCCAACGAATCGAAAATAAATTTCTCGATTTATTAGAAACTACTTACATAACTTATTTTAGCGGGAAAGAAAGAAAATCGGAAAAAATTTCGGAGTGTATTTGTATCACCGATACTTTAAAATTTCTCATTTCCGTTGCGTGGGAAGGAAAATTGATTTCCAATAAGCAATACGAAGAAGTTGCGCTCAAATTAGAGGAAGCGGGTCGCATGCTTGGTGGTTGGAAGAATAGTTTAGAAAATCTTCAAAAGAAAAACCACACCTTGTAGGTGCGGAAAAGAAAGACTTTCGAAGACGGAAGACAAACTCAAGGTCAGGATTCCACTTGTTCGTGGGATTAGCGATGTTGTTGTTGAGCCACAAACCGTCGGTATTGCGATTAAGGTTGAACACTTTCGGGTTGCCGTTCCGGTCAGTGAATATCTGGTGTGCCATCTGTGCCACTGCCCATGTAGTTCGCATAAAGCAAAAGACATTGAGCTGTATCGAATTTGGGATCTAAAATCCCCGAGCACGCCAGACCAAGTTTCTCTTTTTTTATGGACAAGTTGCAAATCCTCCGCTAAAAACCGCCTGGCCCGAGTAAGACCGAGGGCTAGCCGTTGGCGCTCTCAACTCGCAATTGCCAGAAAGGTCTCGGAAAGCCTTGGCCGTCCGACACAACCGATCTATATTTAGTATATCAAAAATTTGCGTCGACCCCGCTAAGCGGGGAAAACGTCAAAGAGTCAAAAAATCTAAGTTTCTAAAAATAGCAAAGTATTTAAGAATTTAAGATTCAGTAGAAACCTTGCGAAGACGGAAGACAAACACAAGGTCAGGATCCCACTTGCGCGTGGGATTAGCGATGTAGTCGTGGAGCCACAAACCGTCGGCATAGCGATTAAGGTAGAACACTTTCGGGCGGCCGTACCGGCCAGTGATCTGTTTCATAGCGATTCGATAATAATCTCCCATTGGTTGATCAACATCTTTTAGCCGTTGGTGAGGTCCGACTTCAGCCGGACAGAGATCTAAACCTAATTCGGCGGCTCGAGCGTAAATTTGATCGGTGGTTGCGCCCGATGTAAATCCCAAATCACGGACTTTTACGCGAACAAGATCAATTTGTTCAGGATTTTTTAAAGTTGTAAAATCGGGGCTTCGGAGCATATCGCGGGCGTAATCATAAATTTTAAAACCTTTTTGCTCAAGTTCTCTCTTGAGTTCTTGGGCAGATTTACCACCAATTTCGAGAGAACTTCGACGAATCCGAGCTTCAGGAAATGCTGTATAAATGTGTTCGCAATGCGCCAGCTCTTTAAAAATACCTTTAAACAATGGGCCGATATAGACTTTAGTGAATTCGTAAACTCCGCTTGGTCCCCAAGCAATTTCGCTCGGATCGCAGCCAAAAACAATCGGCGCGTCTTCCCTGGAGTTCCTTTGGTTTCGCAGTTCGGCAACTCGCGGATCCTTTTCATATCCAAAGCCTTCAATAGGAGCGTTGAGTTCATATAAGAAAACGAGTTCTGCTTGGGTTAATTGTTGACCATCTTCATGTTTTCGGTGTATTCGGGTCATTTGTTTCATATCAGAAGCTTTCTTTTGAAATTCAGATTTATCAGGGAACTCGTTTAGTTTACGATCCAAGACCTCGCCAATATATGGGTCGATATTTTGATTTTGGGCAATCCCGCGCGGATTTTCAGCGATCTTGTTGTCTTGCATTCTGATAGCCAGACGCGGAATAACCGCTTGTCCTACTTCGTTGATTGAATAATAAACATAGAAATCGCCGCCTTGCAATTGCGTGCGGGCGGTATCGATATTGGCGGTACACCACTCTAAAGGATAACCGTCCAGCGAATCAACCAGTGGCTTGGGGTCCGAGCCTTTATCATATTTTACCCAGTGTCCACGAGTTTCCCGCAAACCTTGAATCGAGTATTCCGGCATTTCAATTAGAAACTGAGCGTAAAGTTTTGAAAAGTTCTCAGTGGAGAGCAATTGTTGAAAGCTGGGATTGTCCAATTTAGTGCTGGTATTTGCGACTGGTTCTCGCTCATTTTTCGGTTTCTGCCCTTGCTCTAATTTTGACTGCATTACTCCGATAGCCATCGCCAAAGCCCGCGGGTTTAGTGTCGGGAAAGAAGCCGTCGTCGTATTCTTGTTTTTGTCTCGTGCGTTGAAATGAGCAAACTCCTTTTTTTCTTCGCTTTCGCCTTGCTCTTCTTTAACAAAAGCGCCCATTTGAAGCATTGATGTAAATGCCCAATATTTAGCCCACATTGGGTAGACGGCATCTTCGGAAGTCAGATAATCAAACCATTTGTCTAGACTTACCTTTTGATCGGTAATAATTTGTTGGGTTTTTCTTTCTCGAAATTCATCGGTGATTTCCACTGTTCCATGGCCTTCGTTCCTGGCAATGCGTTGTTCGAGCAGAAAAGTTGATTCCGGAATATCTTCCGGCTTAATGACATAGTTATCATGGTAATAATTCTTTAGACGCTCTGCGACTCTCGGATCATCTTGATGCTCGGTATGAGTATGCTCGATAACTTCAAGCCATTCGGCAATCTTATTAGCTGGTTTGGGCGGAACCGTCTCACCGGCAATTTTTTGTCTTTCAATTTCGTGCTCTACTGGTCCCGATGTGTAGAGCTTCGGGTTTTTTTGATGTAAAAATTGTTCGCCAGAAAGATCTGTGCGTAGGCCACCTTCTTGTTCAATACTCATGAATTTCCTTTACTAGAGAATGATTTTAGATATTTTTATACATTTGTAAAGCATCTGAAAATTTTCCTTTTCTGTAAAAACCGTTAGGCAGCCGCGAAAATTCCCGAAATCCATATTTTTCATAAATTTTCTTAGCAAGTTCATTATTGTCAAAAATATGGAGTCTGACAATTTCTAAATTCATTTTTTGAGATCGGTCTAAAATATATTCGAACATGAATCTTCCAATGCCATCGTTGCGATAGTCTTTTCTTACCATTATTCCAACTGTACCGACGTGATAATCGCGAGTTCCACCGCGGCGAACATCACAAGACCCAACAATTTTTTCCCCGTCTGTTACCCAAATTAATTCCTGTTTCTTCTCTCCAATTTCTTTGAGGACATTTTCAAGCCAAATTTTTTCATCTTTTATTTCAATTGGTCTGCCTGTGAATGATAAAAAAGTATCTTCAGCAACAAGGTCATTGACAAAATCTAAAACCTCATCCAACAATTCTATTTTTGGTTCAATAACTGTATATTCCTTACCACTTTTAGAAACGAATGTTGTAAGAATTTTCATTCTAATGCAAGGTTAATGATTTTTGTTAGCAATTCTTTATACGAAATTCCGCTTACTTCCATTAATTTCGGGTACATGGAAATTTTTGTAAAACCAGGAATTGTATTTATCTCGTTTAAAAATATTTTTCCCTCGTCTTTTTTCATAAATAAATCTACGCGCGCAAAACCTCGGCAGCCCAAAACACGATAAGCGACTTCAGCGATTTTTTGAATTTCTTTTGTTTTACCATCGGAGATTATTGCTGGATAAACCAAACCTGAATCTAGCTTATACTTTGCATCGTAGGTATAAAATTCCTCGGCAGGCAATATTTCTCCAGGAACTGAAATTATTAATTCACTATTACCCAACACCGAAACTTCAATCTCTCTGATATTTTCTAATGCCTCTTCAATGATGATTTTATCATGGTATTTTAATGCTTCCGCGATTGCTCTTTTAATTTGTGATTTCTCCCTTACTTTTGTAACTCCGATACTTGAGCCAGTATTGGCCGGCTTTACGAAGATCGGCAAAAAATTTGCCGAACCTTCCAATCTCATCTTCGAAGCAAATCTTCTCGCTTCGCTTGTAAAAACTTGGGGTATGATTTTTCGCATAATTTGTGTCGAATTTTTTTGCCATTCGTCTTTTGTAAAAAACGTAAAAGAGGGGATAGGTAAGCCTAAATTCTGCCAAATTTGTTTAGATGCAACTTTGTCAAGCGCTAAGGCTGAGGCTTCAACACCCGACCCAACGTATGGTTTACCGACCGTTTCACAATAGCCTTGGAGGCTCCCATCTTCTCCCCCAACCCCGTGTAAAACAGGAAAAACTATATCAGAAGATTTTATTTTTCTTTCGTCAAATTTTCCGTCTTTGGAAATTTTTATTGGAATTACCTCAAACTTTTCCTTATCGAGATTTTCCATAACAGAATTTGCAGACACTATTGAAACTTCATGTTCAGCAGAAACCCCTCCGTACAAAACCGCTACCTTGATTCTTGGTTGACTCATATTTGTATTATACCTTTATTCCTATCTTCGGTATATAATAAGATTATGAAACTAATAAAAATCATTTTTATTTTAATTATCTTGGGTATCGTTGGCATCGCAGGTTTTTACTTATATCAAAAATATCACAGTTCAAATAACTCTACGATCAAAAAAATCTGCCAAGATTGTCAAAATAAATATAATCCTTTTGGTTTTGCTGGTCCTTCAAAACCAGATAATTTTAATAATATTCAAGCCCTAGGAGTAAAATATGCTCGTGAATCTATTCCGTGGGAAATGATTGAACCTTTTGAAAATAAATTTAATTTTGATATCTTCAAAGAATCAGGAAATCTTACACAATATGGATTAGAATTAATCGCTAGATTAAAACTTGGTCAAATTTGGGCAACAAAATGTGAAAAATCTATTGCCTGTTCAAAAGATAAATCTTTTGGTTGCCCATCAAAAAGCGCCGATTGCCCGCCTAAAGATTTGGGTGATTGGAGCGATAAAGGTTATAGCCCTCTTCTTTATGATTTTATATATAAATCTCTTGAAAATACTAATAAAAATAGTCAGAATTTTGAATATCTTATTGTAGGTAACGAAGTTAATACTCCTGTTTTTTGGCATGGTGCCGCTAATGATTACTTAAAAACGCGCGCGACTGTTTATAAAGCGATTAAAGATATAAATGCGAAAAATGGAACAAATTATAAAGTCGTCGACAATGGTATTGCAAGCACAATTTGGGGCGGTGCACTTTTGAGAGAAAATTATTGTACCAATGATCAAAACAAGCGCAATTATGCTATGGATTTTGCTAAAAAGTATTTTCGACTAATTTATGACGGACCTTATACCGAAGATGCCCTCGCAAAAAGAATTAATTGTGATAATCCTAGCCAAGATTACTTAATGTTGAAAGAAATCTTCAAAAAAGATTCAAACTTAAATGAAGCGTCATTTGATTTAATGTCTTACCATTTTTACGAACCCTGGGATACCCAGGAAGATATTATTCAGTGGATTAAAGACGAAATGAAAAAGAACGGATATGGAAAACCGATTATGAATACTGAAGGCGGGTATCGAGATACACTACACTTATATAGCGATACCCCCACTCTTAAACAGGATGTCGCAAATGAAATACCTAAGCTCCATGTCGTTGCTTTTGCAAACGATGTTAAAACTTGGCTTTGGTTGCCATTCACGGAGCGAGAAGGACAATTTTATGGACCTGAATGGAAAGGACTAATTGCCGAAGACCAAAAAGCCCTTCCGGCTTATTTTTCCTATCAAATAATGGTTGCAAAACTTTCTGGCTTTACTTCAATTGAAAAATTAAATCAATTTAAATATGCTTATGTTTATAGGGTCGATTTTTCTGACAAAGACCCGGTCTATGTAATTTGGGCAGACACAAATACCCAAATCGATTTGAGATCTGAAATTAGTGGCAATGTCCAAATTACTGATGTTAACCAAAAAATAAAAACTTCAAATAGTTCTAAAATTGACG
>JAENIV010000075.1 GCA_016844295.1 Candidatus Berkelbacteria bacterium | reverse complement strand
ACCTGATTCTGTTAATTTACCAACAATTCTTTTTCTATTAACCGGTCCAATTTGTTTAAAAATAAATGTTCCGTCGGGAACAACAGTTAATTTAAGTTTATCTCCGGCAACTAATTTCGATTTTGACGCATAATTTTGAGGAATTGGATATTTTTTCCCGCTCGAATCTATCATTTCTTCACCATCGAAAATACCTTCAACAATCGTGTTAGCGCCATTGGGATCTGAGTCATCTAAATTTTCTGCTTGCTCTTTATAGACTTGCTCAAAAAGAATTCTTTTTGCGGCTGCAACTTTTTCTTCGGCCTCATCTAATAAGTGTTTCAGTTCTCGCAATTTTTTATCTGACGGTTCCATTCTTACTCCTTTACTTCGAGGATAGTCGGGAAGTTATTTTTGTTCTTGTTTTATCGAATCCCATTTTCAAGCGTAAACGCTTGGAAAAGTTACCTTAGGTATATTATATGATTTGTCCAGTTGATAGTCATTATACTCTAATTTTTTCGAATTACCAGTCTAAATGTTTTTAACTGGCTCATTGACTCCTGGTGCGGGTGGTTGACCCATGGCTTGCATTTGAGCGCCGATTTCAGCATCAACTTGAGATTTTGGCCTAGAGTAGTTTTGCCTGGAAAAATTTCTGGCATTTTCGCGTACCTGGTCGCTTGAGACATTTTCGGATTTGAGCCCTTTCATGCTAAAAGGTTTCGATGGGGTTCCATCAATCAGAAGTTTTGTATAGGTATTATATTTATCAAGATTTGATAGATCATCAACGCTGACAACGGGAAATTCTTTGGCCATAAATTCGGCATCGGCCGCCCCGATTCTGTAACAAATCATTGTCCCGACGTTTCCAATAACAGCATCGCGTATTTTTTCAGTTAATTGAGCAATGTATTGATTTGTAACGGCTAGGTTTAATCTATATTTTCTCGCCTCAGATAGAATTGTCGCGAAAGAATCGGTCGTAAAATTTTGAAATTCATCAACATATAGACTGAAATCGCGTCTTTGCTCTTCTGGAATATCGGCCCGAGAAAAGGCTGACATCTGAATTTTTGAAACAATAATCATGCCTAAAAGGTTAGAATTAACCTCACCAATTTTACCTTTACTTAAATTTACAAAAAGTATTTTACCTTCGTCCATAACCTGTCTAAAATTAAATGCTGATTTTTTTTGGCCAATAATATTTCGCATCAGGTCATTTGTCATAAAACGACCGAATTTAGAAATAAAATAATTATACATTTCAGATTTATGGAAATCCGCAGTTTTGGCTAATTGCTGGGTCCAAAATGCTTTAACAATTGGATCTGTGACATATGAAATCAGTTTCGTTCTGAAAAGATCGTCGGTAAAAATTCTCGGGACGTCAATTAATGTTCCTCCGCCGGGTTGATTCATAATTGTTAAGGCGGCGTTTCGAAACCAGTGTTCCCATTGGGGTCCGACAATTCCCATTTGCCCCGGGTCAAACAATTTATAAAATATTTGTATCGATTCTTGAATTAAAAAGTCTTTTTGATCCCCAGTTTGCCATTCCAGAAGGTTTAAGCCCACAGGATATTGGGTATCAGAGGGGTCAAATAATATTACATCTTTAAGCCGATTTTCGGGCACTTTTCCTAACAAATCCTCAATCGCATCCCCTAAGGGATCAATAAAACAGCAACCCCTGCCTTCATGCATGTCCTGTTCAAACATATTCGAAAACAAAGTTGTTTTACCAACGCCGGTTTTGCCGATCATAAAGACATGGCGACGCCTATCTTCTGGTTTGATTTTAACCAATTTATTCTCACCACGATAAACGCTTTCACCGATAATTGTTCCTTCTGTTGATAAATTTGTTGGAGGCTGCATTTCTTTAGCTTGTGCCCAAACAACATTAGGAGTCTCTAAAAATTGTGTTGGGAAATGATATATCGAGGCCAATTCTTCCGAGTTAAGTATCAGAGTTAAGTATCATTCCCTTTCCTGTAAAGCGTCGTAAAATGTAATCCCTGACGACCTCTGATCCTTCAACTTTTGTCTTAAAACCATTAAGTTCCGGTGTGGCAAATTGTCCAAAGGCCGTTGATATGTTTTTGATATTTAGGACTGCTTCCTCGTGTGTTTTTGAGGTTGCAACAACTCGAATATTTGTGGCTAATCCTGTTTTAGAAGCTTTTTCATTTAAAAATTTTAATAATTGTTCTTGCATAGGTGTCAGTTGAACCGGCTGTTTAAAGTTAGGACTTACAGTCTGATTAGTATCATCGGATTTTGAACCATGGAAAATTCCAGAAAGAATTTCAAATACAAAGCCGAATATCTTCATATACCATTTTTCAGTCACAAATGATTTTCCTTTTTGGATTTTATGCGCCGAAATTCCGGCAACACGACGCCAGTCGTCACTTATAGGCTTGACAATAATCTGGATAGCCGCCCCAGCATCAGGACCGAGTTTCGATAAAGCATTGGTTAAAGCATTTAAGGGATCTGATTCTAAATACTTGTAGGTTTTAATCGGTAGAATAAATTTTTTATTTAATTTAAAATTGCTGGCGACCATCGCTCCTTGTTTAAATTTAAAAATATTCGGGGCGGGTGATTTTTTAATTTGTGCCGTGGGCCAAAAGGAATTTATTTGTTTTTCAATAATACTTTCAATATCTTTAGGGACAATACAAAAAAACTCCAATTTACCGTCTAGAGAAATAATTTCTAAGGTTACTTGGTTTTGGAGACCATATATTTTTTTTTCTAAGCCTGTTTCGTATAAATTGCCCAAAGACGAAAAAAACTGTTCGGCCACACCGATGGTTTCCTTAAAATCTTTAGGCGGCTCATTTTGTTTAGCCGTAATTTGGCGCGGGATACTAATTTGGAAAATACTTAAACTTTTAACTCTTTTTAATTCGTGACGTAATTTATTTGATCTGTAAAGAGAATATATTATATAAGAAATTATCAATATGAAAAGTAGAAAGCCGAAGGTAACCGCCAGATTAAAAAGATCGCTTCCGATTGGCAAAAACCCTCCTTTACCCTGAAGTTTTTCACTTTAGGGTTTATGTATTTTGTCTTAAATTATTGATTTGATATCTGATTTATTGTTTCAGCCAGTCTGTCCGCATCCGTGACATCTAACATCGGACCTTCTGTAATGTCTTGCTCACTAAAATGAGCGTTAACGGGGCTCCCTTGAACTTCATGCGCTGAAATAACTTGCTGATCTTCAACTACTTCAGGTGTTCTGGGCACTGGAGGTATCAATTCCTCCGGATTTGCATCCTGTTGAACCTCCCGATGAGGCTGTTCTGGTTCGGCTGGAGGAGAAATTTCAGGTGCGGCTAGAGCATCTTCTGGAGGCTTTCCCACTCCCCCATTCTCCGGTGTACCCATATTTAATCCTGGACTATTCACATGTCCTCCTTGGTAATCGATTAAAGGTCATTTACTATATTATACCACTTACTGTTGATATATTAAACACCATAATGGTAAATTAAATACTTTTTCTAATTTTTCGCATGAGTTCATTTATAACCCATAAATTATGCAAAGAGGCCAAGCGCATACCGAGCATTTCATTTGACTTAATTAAATGACCAATATAGCCGCGGGAATATTTATTTGAACATGCCGGGCAAAGACAATTTTTCATTATTATTTTTTTATCTTGTCGAAGCTTCAATTTCCTTAAATCAAATTTTTTAAAATTAATCCAATTTGTAGTAGTCCAAACAGTACCATGTCTTCCCAATCTAGTTGGCAAGACGCAATCAAACATATCGAATCCCCATTTTACCGCCTCGATAATGTCTTCTGGCTCACCAACCCCCATTAAGTAGTGTGGTTTGTCTTTCGGTAAAAGCGGTCCAACCCAACGTATAACTTCATACATATGTTTTTTTCCTTCACCAACAGAAACGCCACCAACGGCAATACCGTCAAACTTCAAGGCAGAAATTTGCATGACTGAATATTCTCGAATGTTTTTATAGACAGAACCCTGGACAATTCCGAAAATTGCTTTGCCCCTTTTTTTAAATCTTTTCCAATAATTTGCCGAGCGCCTTGCCCAGTGGTGCGTCATCTTGGCCGAATAGGCTGCTCTTTCTTCGGATGCTGGGTATTCTGTACACTCATCTAAAACCATGATGATATCAGAACCAAGATCTTTTTGGATATCGATGACTTTTTCCGGGGTAAAAAAATGTTTCGATCCGTCGATATGGGATTTAAACCAGGCCCCGTCCTCATTAATATTGACTAAAGAAGTATTTTGGATTTCGTCTGTATAATCACGAAAGTTTTTTCCAAGAGAAAAAACCTGGTAACCGCCCGAGTCGGTTAAAATAGGTCCTTTCCAGTTCATGAATTTCTGAATCCCGCCGAATTTTCTAATTTCTTTTTCTCCTGGTCTTAAATACAAATGATATGTATTGGATAGAATTAATTCAAAATTCAATGATTTCAATTCTTCGGCAGAAATTCCTTTGACGGCGCCAACAGTAGCACATGGCATAAAAACTGGAGTTTGAACTTCTCCAGAATAAAGTTTTAGTCTGCCCCGCCTTGATAAATTTTCCTTGTTTTTCTTAACTATTGTAAATTTCATATTTTTTAAGAACGAGGCCGCCAGTCTCGGTCTGCGGCGGCCTCGGTTACAATCTGCTGTCCATAAGGACCTGCTCGGGACAAACAGCTGCCAGTTCTGCTCAGGCCCTTGTACTCTTCGTTAAGAGCGGCGAGGGCCTGCTCCAGCTCGGTCTTCTGCAATGTGAGTACGATCATTAGTGCGGAATTTGCTGCCATCCAGTGGATGTACAATCCACTTCTGATTGCCTTCTTCCGTTCTGCTTCCTTGTCTTGGAGATCGGCATTGACCTTGACGAACCGATCTTTCGTTTCCGCAATCGTTAATGCCAACGCGAAACTCTGGCTAAGACCATCCCTACCTGATACGGTGGGACTGGAGCGAGGGTGGACTGACAGTCTTACTCGACGGACAAGCCGTCGGAGCCCGAGGCAACCATCTTTGAGCCTCATGTCCATCACTCCCTTCCTCCTTGGTCCGAGAACCAAGAATTGACCATATTATATACTATCATAAAATA
>JAENIV010000074.1 GCA_016844295.1 Candidatus Berkelbacteria bacterium | reverse complement strand
GGCTAAATCGCAGGATAGATCATTGGGAATGTCAATTGTTCTGGCATCCCAAATCGGATCATTCCATCTATCCGTAATATAGTTTGTCGCGGTGTGGTCAAGAGTATTTACATCTTCAGTATAAAACCAAACATATTCGTCAGAATTTTCTAAAGAATAATGAACCGCATCTCTAATATTGTCTGAAGTTTGTGGGTGAGCATATACTGGAGTATCACCAGGGTTTTGGACATCATTATATAAACCATGGGCAACACTTATTGTCTGCTCCCAATAAGTATGAAAATCTGGATATTGCGACGCCCCGCTTTCGGCATTTCGGATAAATGGGCAGCCTGTGGCAGTGTTGGGCATGCCTGACTTTCGGTAATTATACCGCCTAATAAAAGCGCTTTGATCACCAGCGGCATTGTAAGAATATTCTCCGCCATCAATTATTTTGGCGGTTTTGTCTTTTGTCGACTCAAGCATCCCGAGAGTAAAAGAACCGAGCATTTCGAAATTATGCGAAAAATATGGTTCGGTGCTTGAACTACAACTATAGTAAGAGTCTAAATAGGTTAGAATCTTAATATCTTGGAAAGTTGAGCTAGATAAAATCTTATCCAGTACTTGTTTACCTCGGACCCTAGATCTATTCTGATAATCAACAAGGGTTTTTTCCGGATGCGTAATACAACTTTGGACCACGTCCCCGGAACTCGGATAATTCCACATCCCACCCGCACAGGCAGCGCCACTGTATGGTCCTTCGTTATCGAAGGCTATTCCGTCTACTCCGAAACCAGCAGACCTTAAATTTGCCAAACCTTGAGAAAGAACCGCAAAATTATTGGCAATTCTTGTCCATTCGACATCAGCATCAAAAAAATCTCCTGGAAACTTTAATAAAACCCTCACAAAATTGTGCTTTAATTTGCTCGGTTTATTTGCCATATTCCTTAAAGGTGCGAGTTGGCCCTCAACGGTTGGTAAATCAATTGTATTGCCGGCAGCCATTAATGATTCTGCTGCCGGAATTCTGAAGACTAACCCGTTATAGGGCATCTTTGATTGTGCCTCAATACTGCTTAATTTATTAGATAAATCGGTTGGGCTGACGTATCCGTTTCTGTCCATTGAAATTAAGTATTTGCAGAGTCCTCCTGCCTGAGGCGTAACATCAGCAAAAATATGGAATTTATTTGCTAACAAAAATGCGCCCGTTAATACAAGAAGTAATAGTACGACTAAAATAATCTTCAATCTTATATTTAACTTGAAAAATGAGGACTTTTTCAAAATCCCTCCTAAAAAAGACGACAATTATATTATAAACGCTTAAAAAAATTATGCAAATATTTTATTGTGAAAAGTTATCCACAATTTGGGAGTCTTGACACGTTCGTTTTATGTTCGTATTATTAAATTAAGCGAACAAGATAAGAACATTAAATTTTTTACATTGAGCGAGTCGGTTATCCTCAAAAGTAAATCGCGCAGGCGAGTCGCACGGTTAAAGGCGAGCCGAGCGCTTAGGCCCAAAATTCTCGCTGGGAATTTTAAGGCCGGTATCTTTTGACGGATATCGACGAGCGGCAAAATAAGGAATCCTTATGGAATCATTAACTAAACGACAAAAAGAAATCTTAGACTTTATTAAAGATTTTATCGAAAATCGCGATTACGCCCCTTCTTATCGCGAGATAGCCGGTAAGTTTCACTTGGGGTCAATTGCCACCATTGCGGTGCATATCGACAATTTGAAGGATAAGGGGTACCTCACAAAAGATTTCAATGAGGCCCGGTCCTTGCAACTGACCCCTCGCTGGGACGAACGAACTTTTGAGATCCCTCTTTTGGGATTAATCGCCGCCGGCGCTCCTATTGAGGCCATTCGTACCAACGAAACAATCGATATTCCCAAAGACATGATGGGAAAAAACGTCTTTGCCCTTAAAGTAAAAGGGGACTCGATGATCGAAGACGGTATTTTTAATGGCGACTACATTATTATTGAGCAAACTTCTAATCCCAATAACGGAGACATCGTTGTGGCGTTACTTGATAATGAAAATGCTACTTTAAAAAGATTTTACAAGGAGAAAGATCATATTCGCTTGCAGCCGGCTAATTCCAGTTACGGGCCAATTCGAGTTAAAAAAGTTCTAATACAAGGGAGGGTTCGTGGAGTTATCAGAAAGTTTAGATGAAATTTTTGAAATCGTGATGGCTTATTATGCCTATACAATCAAAGATATTTGAAAGGATGGGAAAATGTCTGCATCTACTATTATTATTTTAATCTTACTAGGACTTGTTCTAATTTTATTCTCCCTCTGGAGGCGTGCTACTTCTCGCCACGCTGATGTCGCTTTCGCCAAAGCGTCGCAATCTTCTAAATACGGGAAAATGACCGAACAATTTATGCCGTTTTTAAAAGATTACCCTTACGACCCTCAAAATTTCCGCTTTTTAGGCACGCCAATCGACGGAATCCAGTTTGAGGAAGATAAAATCATTTTTATTGAATTTAAAACTAACAGTTCTCAATTATCACCTCGGCAAAAACAAGTCGCCCAAAACGTCTGGCAAAAAAGGGTAGAGTTTGAAGAGCACAGGATAGAATAAACTACCCAGCGGCAAGCCGCAGGGTATTCCTATCGGAAAAGTTTGTTTCCAAATAGGTTTTCATCCCTGTTGCTTTGCCGCAGGGTATTCAACCTGTTGAAAATAAAACAAAACCGCCTCGGTCTTGAGACGGCTGTCTAGAATTAGGGGCTATTGAGATTGTGCCTGAATCTGTTCGTAATAGGCTTTGGTTTGTTCAAGCCATTTTAGGAAGGCTTTGCCCACTTCAGGCTGGGCGACAAGTGCTCCCTCTAACTCTGCGTACTTTGTCTCGGCTTTACCGAGGTCTTGTCTTGGCAGTTCAATATCGTATGGGGGAGTCCATTCCCAAGGTTCAGATTGCTCGATCATTCCTATCATACCCTCGGTGACATCTATTCTCAGAGATTCGAGGACCGCCCGCTGGAGAAGTACCTTCTCATCTGGGCTGAGACCGTGTTCTTCGGCAATTCTGTCAACATTTGGCAGTTCCACTGTTTGCTCTCCCTGTTGGTGCTGTGTCAAGTACCCAATTCTTTAGACACGATTGTCTGCGTAAATTAAGTTGATATTTTTGTTAATTATTTGTTGATTAAATTGAATTTTGAATTGTATCG
>JAENIV010000020.1:7380-20559 GCA_016844295.1 Candidatus Berkelbacteria bacterium | reverse complement strand
GGGTTAGCATTCGTATCACAAATTCCGATAATAGGAATTTTCATTTTCCGTGCCTCCAAGACCGCGACTGATTCTTCGGTGGTATCAACAACAAAAAGAGCATCTGGAATCTTGGTCATTTTGCGAAGCCCTCCGAATGTGGACAAAATTTTCGCAATCTTTTCTTCAATTCTTTTCCGTTCTTTCTTGGTATATTTTAGAAATTCAGGATTTTTAGATAATTCTTCTAATTTTTCTAATTGTTTGAGGCTTTTATTGATTGTCTCATAATTTGTAAGCATCCCCCCCAGCCAACGCTCTACAACGTAGGGCATCCCTATCTTCTCGGCGGTTCTTTTAACCGCTTCCTTGGCTTGACGTTTCGTTCCAACAAATAAAATTACCTTGCTTTCTTGATACAATTTTTGTAATTTTTCTATAGCAGTCTTTAAACCTTCAAGAGTTTGCTCTAAATCAATTACATAAACGCTATCACGGATTGTGTAGGTAAATTTTTTGGCTTTAGGCAAAGAACGTTCTTTTTTGTGGCCGAAGTGCGCTCCCGCCTCGAGTAATTCAGTTAAAGTTGGCATCTCCAAATTGTCCTTTCTAAAGATTATTGTAACCTAAAATAATTAAAAAATATATGGCCTATCGCCACGAAATTATCTTAACATATCTGAAGTATTTTAGCAATATATCTTTACATGATATTTATTTTATGGTAAAATATTTTTGTATCACCCTTCGCTAAAGCTACGGAGTAACAAGTGAAAAAAGATTTACATCCTGAATATTACGAAAAAGCCAAAGTAACCTGCTCGTGCGGGAATACTTTTGAAGTCGGCTCAACTGAGTCGGAAATTCGTGTTGAAGTCTGCTCTGCTTGCCATCCGTTCTACACCGGCACTGCTAAATTTATTGATACCGCCGGTCGAGTGGACAAATTCCAAGAACGTGTAAAAAAAGCCCAAGAAATGCAGACGAACAAGAAGGCTAAAAAAACATCGAAGAAAGAAAATAAAGAAGAAAAAAATGAACGTATCGCATTCGGATCTAAAACGCCAACTTCGGGAAGCTGAAGAACTATATAATAAAGCAGATGATTCAGCCATCCGAGAGTTGGCCCAAGAAGAAATTGAATCAATCAAAGAAAAATTAGTGACATCTCAAATTGATATTAACCGAGATGTCATTTTAGAAATCCGGGCCGGCACCGGAGGCGACGAAGCCGAACTCTTTGCCGGAGAACTTTTGCGAATGTACCAACGTTACGCTGAACGTAAAGGTTGGCAATTTACAATTTTAGATTCAGACAAAACCCCTCTAGGGGGAATTAACAATTTAACCGCAGAAATTATTGGTCCTGGTTCTTACGAGGCTTTGAAATTTGAATCCGGGGTCCATAGAGTTCAGCGTGTCCCTAAAACTGAAAAATCAGGCCGATTGCACACATCAGCCGCGACAATCGCTGTCCTACCTGAGGCCCAAGAAGTTGACTTACAAATAAATCCTCAAGACATTCGCGTGGACGTTTATCGGGCTAAAGGCCACGGTGGGCAGGGCGTCAACACAACCGATTCCGCGGTTCGAATTACCCATATTCCAAGCGGTCTAGTGGTAACTTGTCAAGATGAACGTTCTCAAATCAAAAATCGAGCTAAGGCTATGAAAGTTCTTCGCTCTAGACTTTTAGCCAACGAAGAAGAAAAACGCCAGAAAGAACGCGGTGACGTCCGTCGTATTCAAATCGGTACTGGCGACCGGTCTGAAAAAATTCGGACATATAATTACCCGCAAGATAGAATTTCCGATCATCGAATTAAAAAATCTTGGTCTAAAATATCTACTATTTTAGACGGTAACCTGGATCCAATTATCGAGAACTTGAAAAATGCAAATATCGACGAATCCCTCAAAAATATTTAATTTATTCAGTGGATCCTAATTTTAATTTAATGGTCTCTTCCTCACCGTCACGGAGAATTTTTAAAGTTATTTCTTCATTGGGTTGATATTTTGGAATTAAACTCGCCAATGGATGATTTTCATCAACCCGATCGCCATTAAGTTCTAAAATTATATCTCCAGATTTTAAGCCAGCTTTATCTGCCGGCGAGCCACTGACAACCGGTGATTGGCCGCTCACCCCAATTAAGAGGGCTCCGTAATCTACTGATAAATTTCTTATATTGGCAATTTCTTTGTTAACAGTCACGTATCGCACACCGATAAAGGGCTTAATAATTTTCCCGCTTTTTCTATATGAATCTAAAGCACTTTTAGCTTGATTAATGGGAATTGCAAAGCCGATATTTTGAGCATTCCCGGCAATTGCAGTATTAATTCCGACCACTTGACCGGTAAGATTAACCAGGGGTCCACCGGAATTGCCGGGATTAATGGCGGCATCTGTTTGAAGCAAGTTATTTAATTGCTCCTGCTGACCACCGCCTCCGGCGGTTAATTGTCTTTCGCGTGCCGAAAGAACTCCAACGGTAACCGTATTCTGAAGTTGACCTAGGGCATTGCCAACAGCAATTACCCACTGACCGATTTGTAAATCATCGGAATTGCCCAAATCAACCACTGGTAAGCCATTGGCCTCAATTTTTAAAATCGCTAAGTCGTTCGTCGGATCTTTAGCCACAACTTTAGCGTCATACGTTTTACTGTCTGCAGTTAAAACAGAGTGTTTGTTTGTTAAAATAAGTCCGTCATTGGTAATAATAAATCCCGTTCCTCCGCCTTGTTGTTCCTGAATATTTCCAAAAAAATCTTCCACGTTAGTTGACGTAGTAATTGAAACAACCGCTGGTGTAACCTTTTTAACCGAATCAATAATGGCGGAGGATTCTTCTAAACGGATTTTTTCATTTTTGGTTGTAGATATATTTAAACTTGATCCGTTAATTCCCAGGGATTTTTGAAGTTTGCTGTTTGACGATAAAAGTAAAATTGCTCCCGTTCCGCCAACAACCCCCATTAAAAATGCCAGGATTAAGAAAAATGCAATAAAAGATCCTCTGCGTGTAAAACGTTTTGGTTTGGAATTTGACGCTTCGTCTAAGTAACTAATTTTGGGCATATAAAACTCCTTGTGAAATTTATTTTATAAGAAAAATAATTTTTGTCAAAAACAAAGATTTAGTTCTAAGATTCATTTTTTTTCTTCCTTTTCTTTATTTGCCTGGGCAACCCTACCAAGGTAATAAGTAACAAAAACGGCAATAAAAGTTACCATCATTGCATAAATTAAACTGGAGACAAAACCGGAACCGGGTGAAATAAATTTATCTATAAATTGCTTAATTGTTTCGTTCCAAGCCAAAGCGGCTACAAACCCAAAAGCCGCCGTGGTAAATTGAATAATAGTTTTGGTAAATTCCGTTCTTAAGTTATTGTCGTTTTTTGACATTTTAATCCTTTGCTAATTTATCGATTAATAATTTGTTAACTATTTGAGGATTCGCCTGACCTTTGGTTTCGCGCATAACTTGGCCAACGAGGAATCCGAGGGCCTCTTTTTTACCAGCGCGATAATCTATGACTGATTTGTCGTTTTTAGATATTATATTTTCAATTATTTGACCCAATTCATCTTCAGAGCCGATTTGTTTAATTCCCTTTTCGACAATTATTTCCTCGGGCTTTTTGCCAGTATCCAACATTACACCTAGAATTTCCTTAGAAATTTTTCCAGAAATTTCGCCCTTGTCGATTTTTTCTAATAGCAAAATTAGATTATCTGGCGCAATACTTAATATGCCGTTAGATTTTAATTCATTAATAATCCAATTAGCCGCAAGTCTGGGTGTAACTTTTTGGACAACCTTTTCAAAATATTGGGCCATACTTTTATCAATTGCAATAATTGCCGCATCCTGCACGGGCAAACCAATTTTAATATATCGCAGCCGTTTTGCGGCAGGCAGTTCCGGCAATTGTTGTTTTAATTGTTCAATATTAAATGCTTTATGTGGCGCAAATGGCGGCAAGTCCGGTTCTGGAAAATAACGATAGTCTTGCGCGAATTCCTTAGAGCGTTGGGAATATGTATTACCCTTAGCGTCGTCCCATCCGCGCGTTTCTTTGATAATTTTTTCACCTTCACCTCGAGCGTAGTTGAGAGGTTTTTCCAATAAATCTTTCTGTCTTTTTTCTTCAAACAATAAAGCCCGCTCTACCATACGGAATGAGTTCATATTTTTAATTTCAACCGGGATCCCCTCTTTCTTATCCACCTCTATGCTAATATTGGCGTCGCATCTGAGATGACCTTTTTCCATATCTGCGTCTGAAATATCCAAGTATCTTAATATTGATCTTAGTTCTTGAATAAATATTTTTGCCTCAGACGGTGAAGCAATTTCTGGCTCTGTGACAATTTCCATCAGCGGCGTACCTGCCCGGTTTAGATCAACCAAAGTGAAATTTTTACCGACCGGATGGACTAATTTCCCGGCATCTTCTTCTAAATGTACCCTGCGAATACCGATTTTTTTAAGCGTTCCCTCGGAATCTATTTCTAAAAACCCACCTGTACAAAACGGTTTATCGTATTGAGAAATCTGGTAGCCTTTCGGCAAGTCAGGATAAAAATAATGTTTGCGGTCGAATCGACTAAACTCGGCAATTTCTGAGTTTAAAGCTAAACCAGTTTTAAGTGTCCATTCGATAGCAGTTTTATTGGCTACCGGTAAAGTCCCGGGCATGCCCATACAAATAGAACACACCAAAGAATTCGGAGCAGCGTTTTCGGCATTGTTGTCACACCGACAAAACATTTTTGATTTGGTTTTTAACTGGACGTGTATCTCCAGCCCGATTACTGTTTTTAGATTCATATTTATTTTTCTTGTTCGTCCTTTAGTAATTTCTCAGCTGTAACTTCTGGACTTGTATTTTCACCCAAAGCCCTAGCGTTAATTTCAGATACTAACATTCTTGCTTCATCTCCTTGTTTAGCATGCGGTGATTTTGCCATCCTTAAAGACAGTATCGCCTGGACAGTTGGAGACAGTTGTTCGATCCTGATTTCTACTAAATCTGGTTCCTCTGGGAATTCTTTGCCACCAGTTTGCATTGGCTCTTCATTCGGAAAATAAGGGGCCCTACTTTGTTCTTCCATAATATTCCTTTCTAAATGTAACTATCCGCATTAGCGGATCAATTCGTCTATGGCTTTTTTAAAATTATTAATTGCATCTTTCGCGGAATAATCCATTAATTCATATTGGCTGTTATGAACTAATTCGTTTCTGACTTTATGGGCTTGCCAGGCGGCGTTGTAGCCTTCTTTCGAAAATCTATTTTCCGATGCTTTCAGTCGATCGCCCATTGTCATTCCCGGCGCGCGATAACCTTTTAATATATGGTCTAATAGTTTATCGGCTTCCAAAACTGCTCGGGTATAATTTGAAGGATGCCCTAATTGTATAAGTTGGGCAATTTCCTGCCATTTAGTATTAATATAAGTTTTATTTAACTCAACTTTTCCGCCCGAGGCGGATCGGCCTCGAGCCGATTTCTTGCCAAATATTAATCTGAAAGGCAAACTCATAATCCACCAAATTGCCTTGAAAAATCCTTCCACAATTTGGACTTCAGCCGATTTTTTATGTTTATACTGGTGCACTTGGTAACTCACCTCTCGCCCCCTCAAAAGTTTTACCTAAACTAAATATATTGTTCTCGCTTAAGCCCGGACCGATTATTTGTAATCCCACGGGCAAATTGTTCGATAATCCAGCGGGTACTGACATTGCCGGAATTCCTGCCAAATTAATCGAAATTGTATAAATGTCCGAAAGATACATGGTTAAGGGATCGTCGGTTTTTTCACCAATCTTAAACGCAGTTGTGGGCGAAACCGGCCCCAATATTAAATCTACTTTTTTAAAAGCGTCCTCAAAATCCTTTTTAACTAATGTACGAACTTTCTGGGCCCTTGAATAGTATTGATCAATGTAACCGGCGCTCGAAGCATAATTTCCTAATATAATTCGCCGTTTGGCTTCAGCGCCAAACGCTTCTGCCCGGCTTTTGAAATATACTTCGATCAAATCTTTCGCTTCTTTTGTACTATATCCATATTTTACCCCATCATAACGAGCCAGATTCGACGAGACCTCGACAAACATAATAATATAGTACACTTCAAGAGCATATTGAGCATTTGGAAGACTGATTTCTACAACTTCTTTTACTTTTGGTTTTAATTTTTCGATCGCCTTTTCGATCACTTCTTTAACTTTTGGATCCAATCCTTCGGAAAAATACTCTTTCGGAATTCCCAGAACCATATTTTTAGGATCCTTAGACTTGTTGAGTTCTTTATTCAAAGAGGTTGAGTCTTGCTTGTCAAACCCGGATATGATATTGAATAAAATTTCTGCATCTTCAACAGTTTTAGTAAATGTTCCGATTTGATCAAGTGAGGAGGCCATGGCCATCAAACCGTAACGCGATACAGCGCCATAGGTTGGCTTTAATCCTACGACTCCGCATAAACTCGCCGGGAAACGAATAGAACCTCCGGTGTCGGAACCTAATGCCGCCAAACACATCTCAGATGCTACTGCCGCCGCGGAGCCGCCAGATGAACCGCCTGGCACGCGCGAGATGTCCCAAGGATTTTTAGTTATTTTAAAGGCTGAGTTTTCCGTTGAAGAGCCCATGGCAAATTCATCTAAATTAGTTTTGCCAATGATGATTGCTCCAGCATCTTTGAGTTTCGATACTACCGTCGCGTCGTATGGTGGAATAAAATTTTCTAAAATCTTCGAACCGGCCGTTGTTTTAATACTTTTGGTACAAATGACATCTTTAATGGCGATCGGCAGGCCATCAATTTCCGAAGCGACCCGACCAGATTTTCTCCGCATGTCCGATTCTTCGGCCGATTTCTTAGCCTCATCCGATAAGACCGTCAAGTACGCGTTAATATCATTATCTTTTTTTCCGATCTGCGTCAAACAATCATCAATAATCTCTGTAGATGTTATTTTCTCATTCTTAAGTTTTTCTGACGCCTCTTTTAAATTGAGTTTGTTTAGGTCCATATTCATTCAAAAACTTGTTTTACCTTAATAAATCCATCCTCTTGCTTAGGTGTGTTTGATAATATTTTCTCACGCTCATATTTTTCGCCAATTTCATCTTCCGAAGAAATATTTTCCATGTTATTTATCTGGTCAATTGGCTTTGCCTCGGCAGTATCAGCCTTGTCAAGTTTTTCAAAATATTCCAAAACTGACCCGAGTTGTTTGGTAAACTTTTCTTTTTCTTCTTCGAATAATTCTAAGCGAGCAAGCGTCGCCACGTGCTCGACATCTTCTTTAGATATTTTTGTCATATCACACGTATTCTATCTTAAAACACTTGAGCAGTAAAGACGTATCCTTACCCCGTTAGATGCGAAGCTATCTAACGGGGTTGACTTATGCAAGATAAATTTCTATAATCTTTAGGTAAGAAAGGGGTAAGTACCTTGGCGAAGAAACCTGGTAAACCTAGACTTGTTTGGAGTGAAATCTACCCTCTTATTGAACAACAGAAAATCAAGACATATCAAATCGGCCGTTCAGCATTATGGATAGTAACCCGCCCATATCGGCCCCTCAAGATCGACCGGTGGACAATCCTGGTACCAAATGTAACCAGCGGCGTAGTTATGTCTTTGACTGAACTTGAACCGCTAATTCGCCAGCAAGATCATATTCTCGATGACGGCTATTCGCGAGGTGAGTTGCCAGAACTTCAAGATATCTTTCTGACACTCATTGCTCTCGCCAGAGATTATGGTACAATCACCAGAATATCTCCAAAGATTCGAGAGAAAATCGCCTTTGAACTACGAAGTTTGATTGCCCGCATCGATAGTAGCCCTGTTATTAAGGTCGCCACTCGCACGAAAATTCTTGAGGCGATGCTTCAAGCTGTCAGAGAAATCGAGAGAGGAAATATCCGTGGCACAATTGCTAACGCCATCAATGCGGTGTTTGACAGACTTAACCAACTCGGCGTAATCATGCCCGCCATTGATCACCGCCGTAAAGACGCCTTCGAGGCGCTTTGCCAGTTAGAAAGAGATCTCTGGCTATTTGCCTATAAAGCCTCAACGGTCAGGAAGGCCCTGAAGGCCCAACACGCCCGAGCGGGCGTTCTAGGCTACGTCAGAGAAACCCAGTTACCGATGTTCCAGCCATACCGCTTAAATGCCACCAACTCTAAGCGCACCCTTTGTCTCGCCATCGGCGCCCTTGATCATGGCAAGCCCGAAACTGCCGAAAAACTCATAAACCGAGCCATCGAAAAACTCGGGTTCAGCCCGATTGATCTTAAACCCATAAAGACAACCGCCTAACTTTAGTCCGCGAGGACAATCTAGCCCGCCCCAAAGGCGGGTTTTCCGTAGAATTTAATCTATTTAATTTGAGGTCACTAAAACATCGTCGTAAAGAACATGGGCGTCTTCGTTATAGAGACCGATTTTGCCTGTTAGCCAAGGCCCAGGACCGGTCGCCCCTCCGGGATCCATATAGTCAACTACCTGAGTGCCATTTATCCAAATTTTAATATTCGCGCCTTTAACAGCAATTTTATAAGTGTTCCAAACTCCGAATGTAAGTTTGGGGTTGTCTGCAGTATAAAGAAAATACTGATAGGGCGATTCGGGAATATATTTGCCCAGTTCGATCCCATTGGGCTTCTGTAGGAAATAATATGAGCGACTAGCGTCTTGCATCCTAAATGTAATCCATCCGACTTCCCAATGATTCGCCGGAGAACCAGTGCGTAACTGTTTAACCGTATTCATTCGAACCATATATACATAATCGCCCCAAGTTGAATTGCCGGCCATTAATAAGGGTGCATGAGTTTCACTAGACTGAGTTGACACTTTTGGCTCCATGGAAAGTCGGCCATCTTGTATTGTTATAGTTCCATAGCCATCATAAACTTGTTGCCATTTCGCAAGGGCGCTAGAAAAATCATCGGAAAATAAACTCGTTGTAGATGTGGGGGCCGGCGTAGTCATCGAGGTTGGTGTCGTTATCCCGGTAGCAGACGGTTTAGCAGAAACTGTGGCGGTTGGAGTTGCCTTAGGTTTACCCTTAGCTCCCCCCTTGGCTGCTTGTGAAGAAGGCCCATATTGCCAAAAAACTATCCCAAAAATAATCACTAAAATTCCTAAAATAATTAATAAGATCTTTAAACGCATTTTCCCTCCATTAGACTTTGTAAGTTCATCCATATTATCCTCCCCAATTTTAACATTAATGCGACTGAGATTCTATTTTCTCAGCTGCTTTAGGTAAAAACTTATCAGTTTTAAAAGCCCACCAACTAATAAAAGCGACTATCATTAGGGCAAATAAACAAATCGTGATTTCTGCCCAAATAATTCTTTTCATTTTTCCTCCTATTTTATTAGGTCTAAAAATTCCTTCTCGCTTAATATTATAACACCTCTATCTTTGGCTCGTGTATATTTTTCGCCCGGATGAGTGCCCGCCACAACATAATCTGTCTCCTTGGAAACGCTTTCGGAAATTTCACCGCCGTCCTCACGAACATTTTTTTTCGCTTCATCGCGCGAAAGTGTTTCGAGTCCGCCAGTAAAAACAAATGTTTTTCCAACCAATCTGCCAGTGTGGATTTTTTCTTTTTCAATGTCAACTCCAGCATCTAATAAATCTTTGACAAAATTTTTATTGTCTTTGTTTTTGAACCAATCATAAATACTTTTAGCGACGACTGAACCAATATCCCGAATTCTATCAATCTCCTCCAAAGAGGCCTGCTGTAGTGTGCCGAGGTCACAAAATTTCTCTGCCAGATCTATAGCAGTTTCTTCACCGACGTTCGGTATTCCTAATGCGTAAATAAATCGCGCAAGAGTGATTTGCTTGTGAGATTGTATGGAATCAACCACATTTTGGGCTGATTTTTCCGCAAATCTTTCAAGCGGTTGGATATCTCCCACTTTTAATTTAAATAAGTCAGCCGCATCTTTGATTAGACCTTCTTCGATAAATTTTTGTAATATTTTCGGACCCAAACCAGACATGTCAAAAGCCGATCGTGAAACAAAATGCCCGAGTGACCGCCATTGGATAGTAAAACATTTTTTATTTACGCAACGATATGCCGCTTTACCCTCTTCGCGGACGACTTTTCCGCCACACTTGGGGCACGTTTCAGGAAAATAAAATTCGCGCGCATCTTCTGGCCGCAGTTCCTTGATCACCTTTTCAACTTCTGGAATTACATCACCGGCTTTGTGAATGATAACGGTGTCGCCTACCCTAATATCCTTTTTTCTAATTTCATCCTCATTGTGCAAAGTCGCCCGTGAAACCGTTGAGCCTGCAACTAAAACCGGTTTTAAAAATGCCACAGGTGTTAATACGCCGGTACGACCAACTTGAACTTGGATATCGAGAACTTCGGTTGTTGCTTCTTCCGGAACGAATTTGTAAGCGATCATCCCCCGCGGGGCTTTGCCGACAACACCCAATTTTTCACGTGTTTTGTTGTCATTAATTAAGACCACGATACCATCGATTTGATACGGCAATTTATCCCGCTCTTTTCCCATCTCAATTTTAAACCCTTCGACTTCATCAAGATTTTTGCATTCACGATTCTGCCCGACCGTCTTAAAACCAAGTTCCGATAATATTTTATGTGATGTCCTGTGAGTTCTAACCGCTTTCAGCCCATACCCGGTATGGTCGCTGGTTATCAGATCCCAAGCGATAAAATCAAGTTTTCTTTCAGCAGCAATTTTTGGATCCAATTGTCTGATTGACCCCGCCGCCGCATTACGCGGATTCGCCAACAATGATTTTCCCTGTTTTTGATATTTAATGTTTAGTTTTTTGAATGCTTCAATCGGCAAATACACTTCCCCTCTAATTTCTATTTTCGATTCTCTATTTTCTATTCTGAGCGGGATCGCTTCGATAGTCTTGAGGTTATTTGTCACATCTTCCCCTACCCTGCCGTCGCCACGCGTAGCGCCGCGAGTAAATATACCATTTTCATAAAGTAGCGAAACGGCCAGACCGTCTATTTTTAGTTCCGAAAAATAATCAAAATTTTGATTGACAATTTTCTTGTT
The DNA here is from genome assembly GCA_016844295.1 of Candidatus Berkelbacteria bacterium. Classification (GTDB taxonomy): domain Bacteria; phylum Patescibacteriota; class UBA1384; order UBA12157; family JAENIV01; genus JAENIV01. Next base: position 9,449 of record JAENIV010000020.1, on the reverse strand, counting down.
TCTTGTCTCCCATTCCCCCAACTCATCGGGGCCAAAAGCATCGGTTAATGATAGCATTGGATATTGATGCATAACTTTCTGAAATTTATCGAGCGGTTTGCCGCCAACCCGTTGCGTTGGCGAATCGGGAGTTACAAGTTCCGGATATTGATCTTCCAATTCCTGCAGCTCGTGTTTTAAAGAGTCATTTACCTCATCGGAAACCTCCGACTTGTCTAAAATATGATAAGAATAGCAATATTTTTCAATTAGTTTTCTTAATTTTACAATTCGTTGTTTCGCCTGTTCTTTTTCCATACCTAAATTATACCATATAATAACGATTTTCTTGCAAATTAACTTAAATTGTTTTAAGATAATTTCTAGCCCTTTGACAAGGAGAGGATGATGAAAATAGTTATTGATCGGAAAAGATTAGGTATATATAATCTCCAAGATATGATAGATTGCTTTTTTCGACTTTACGGGCCACGAAACCGTATATATCTTTCGGGACTACGTAAACGGTGTGATTTTCTCATCATCGCCATCGGTGATCTACAGGACGCGATTCGCAAAGAAGTATCTCGGGATCTGCTTGAGATTGCTCTGGCAAGAATCGTCTCGAGAATCTTTTGCATTGCCGAAGCCTTCGGTGAATACAAACTCGTCGAAGTTATGTCCGATAAATATCGCGCGTCTGGATGCAGTTATTGCTTAGCAATGCTGGTTGGAGTCTTACGGATTGGTGTAAACACCTAAAACGCTGCTATGGCACTCAGAATCGTCGTAAAGGTATTGATCGAATTATTGCGAGGCTATTCAGGGAAGCATCCGAACTTCTTGCCCTTGAACTGGGTGTCTCCCACAGAACCCATGGAACGTTGACCCAGAGAGAGACACTGTATGAATTTCATCTGGAAATGGCTGATGCCCTGGATAATTGCCATTGCCAATTATCTTAAGATAGATCTAGAATATGCAGTTATAAAACGCTATTGCGATGGCTGCTCAATATGTCAAAAATTTCCCTGTGAGTGTACGAACTTTTCTTTCGAACCAGTTATCTGGCTAAAGCCGGAAGCATAGGGGTTTAACCGCCCCTATTTTGTTTATTCGATATTATCGAATTTTACTCTTTTGAGATCATGGCGCGGAGTTTTTTAATCCGCTCCCCAACTTGAGGATGAGTGTCAAAAAGTCCAGCAAGCCATCCTCTATTTTGCGACGCATCTTTAAAGGGACTTTCGATATAAAGATGAGCGGTGGCCTTATTGGCCACTTCAAGCGGTTCAGGGTCTTTCGATATTTTTTCTAACGCTGATGCTAACCCTTCCGGATAACGAGTCAGTAACGATCCGCTTGCGTCAGCCAAATATTCTCGCTTTCTCGAAATCGCTAATTGAATTAATGTCGCCGCCAAAGGCGCCAAAATTGCCATAGCAATCGCGATTATTAACAATATTAATTGTAATTGTCCACCACCTTCGCCGTCATTTCGTCTACGGCCGCCCCCAAACCAAGTCCATCTTAAGAAAAAATCCGAAGCCAAAGCGATTATCCCCACCAGAACTACAACGACAGTCATTAAGCGAATATCGTAATTTCCTACATGTGAGAGTTCGTGCGCGATCACTCCTTCAAGTTCGGTTTTATTAAGCTTTTCCAATAATCCACTTGTTACGGCTATTGAGGCATGCTTCGGGTCGCGGCCCGTGGCAAAAGCGTTCGGGGCTGAATCATTAATTAAAAATATTTTTGGTTTTGGCAACCCAGCTGTAATGGATAAATTTTCTACTTCCCGATGCAATGTTAAAAATGGTTCTTTTCTTGGCATCTCTTTAGCCCCGGAAACTGCAAGCGTAATTGAGTCAGAATAATAGTAGGAAACTAAGGATTGAACTGTGGCGATAATCACGGCAATGATCAATATAAGGTAATTACCAAAATACCACGACAAAACGTAGCCGAAAGCAATAATAAAAAGGAGAAAAAACCCAATTAGAAGAGCTGTCCTCCTTTTATTTGAATCTATTTCTTTATACATTTGTTATATTTACTCAAATTTTACTTGAGGTGTCTCTTTTTCA
>JAENIV010000020.1:0-7366 GCA_016844295.1 Candidatus Berkelbacteria bacterium | reverse complement strand
CGCTTACTATTCCCGCTACCATACTGTTCGGAAATACTTGAATTTTTGTGTTAAAATCACGGACATTTCCGTTGTAAAAGCGACGGGCAGCTTCGATTTTATCTTCGGTATCGGTTAATTCATCTTGAAGTTTCTGAAAATTTTCTGAAGATCGAAGAGTCGGATAATTTTCCGCCACGGCAAATAAAGATTTTAAAGTATCTGAAAGCATATTTTCCGCTTTGGCGGCCTCGTCCGGACCTTTGGCAGACATTGCATTAGCGCGTGCCTCAGTTACCTTGGTAAAAACTTCTTTTTCGTGCTTCGCATAGCCCTTAACCGTTTCGATCAAGTTCGGAATTAAATCATGTCGGCGTTTTAATTGGACATCGATATCGCTCCACGCCTCCTGGGTTCGGTTTCGTAGCGATATTATTCCGTTGAATACCCCGATAAACCAAAGGATTAATACCACAACAATGCCTGAAAGTATCCATACAATAATCATTTTGCTCCTTTCCGCTAACTGACGGATTACTTAGTTAAATTTGTCACTTTGTAGATATAATATTGACCAACTTGCGTGCCCGAGGGATCGGTTTTATCCTCCAAGACACAAGTAATTTCGTAATTTGACCCGTCGCTTTTATAAAAATAGTAATTATCCGGGGATTTAGGATCAACAGGTAAATCACTTAGATACACGGGGATTAATGCTCTGGCTAGTTCGCTGCCTGTATCAGATGTTTTTGTGCCTGCAGGGCTTAGGGGATATTTGGAATAAACTTGATTATATTCAGTTAAAGCATTTTTTATTCTTACAAGGTCTGATTTTCTGATTTGATCATTAACCTAACTGGCGATGAGCTGATTGATGGACTTATGGTTGAAGATTCTGTTGGGCTTACTGTCGGGGTCGAAGTGACCCTTCCTCCTCCCCAAAGTTTTTCAACTCCGCCTAAAGAAATCCACCCCTTCCAGGAAATAAACACTAATACTCCTAAGATTAAAATTAATGTTAAAACTGCCATTAAAACATATGAAGCCACGGGACTTTTGTGTCCATCCTCCAATGGATCGTATGTCTGGTTCGGCGCAGGTGGTGAAGGTGGTGGTGGAGTATTTGGTGGAACTGAAGTGCTCGCTTGAGGTTGGGAGACCGGTGCTTGTGTCGGCATTGTTGCGGTAACAGTCTGGCTTTTTTGAGAACTCACAGGCTTTTGGAATGTCGATTTGCCCCCCATAGGTTCAGGAGCATTTAAACCAGTAAAATCTATTTGGTTTTCACTCGCGCCGTTTGGCGCCGGGTTTTTTTGTATTTGATTATCCACTTACCCCTCCATTTTTAAGTGTAACATTATTCTTTTTCGAGAACAATAACTATTTCTTGCTCAACATCGCCTGTTTTGATTTTAACTTTATTTTCGCCAATTTTTTTAAGAGGTTTCATGACAATTTTGTCTTTATCAACCCCAAGTTTTACTGCGACGTCTTTTGACTGGATTGTTTTATAAGGGATTCCCTGTTTGTTCACTTTGACTTTAAAAATAATTTTTTTATCGGTTAAAGATACTAAATTTTGAGTAGTTTCTTGATTTTTTTTAAGACCCTCTTGTTTTTTATTTTTGAATTCTTGGGATAATTTAACTGCACGCTCGTCACTTGTTAAAGCAGCCAAATTATTTGGAAACAAAAAATTTCTCGCAAATCCGGGTTTTACTTCTTTCGATTGACCGATCTTTCCAACCCCGGAAATGTCTTTCAGTAATATAACTTGCATATGTTTAACTTTCTTTTTCATTTACCCGCTTCCAGAAGCGCTCGATCAAGTTGCGGGTCGCGACCCGCAACATTATCTTCAGTGGTTAAATCAACCTCAACATCTGGTGTGATGCCTTCTTTGTCAATTGCTTTGCCAGATGGAGTTAACCACCTAGCGACCGTGACTTTTAGAGTGTTGCCATCTTTGAGATTTTCAACTTCTTGGACAGAACCTTTTCCAAAAGTTCTTTTACCGACAATTAAAGATCCTCGTGAATCTCGTAATGCCCCAGCGACAATTTCGGAAGCGGAGGCTGAGCCTTCATTTGCTAAAATTACAATTCTATACCCAGATAATATTCCTTCTAAGGTGGTTTTTAATTCTTCAATCTTACCGTCTTTATTTTGCTCTTTAACGACAACACCTCTTTTCATAAAAAGTGATGCCACATCAACGGCAGAATCAAGATATCCTCCTGGATTATCTCTCAAATCCAAGACAATTGCTTTTGGATTTTGTTTTTTGATTTCGCTCGCGGCAGTTTTCGCCAAATCCGTGGTATCGTCTCCGAACTGGGTAATATTAATATAACCGATATTATCTTTCATTTCATACTTAACCGATTTAATAATAATTTTTTCCCGTTTTATTTTAAATTCTTGAGGTTTTTGAAAATCCGCTCGATTAACAAGAAGATTAACTTCCGTGCCTGCTTTACCTCGTATTTTACTGATAGCCACATTTAAAGACATATTGCTTGTAGTTTCTTTATCTATTCGTAAAATTTCATCTTTCGGCTTTAATCCCGCGCGTTCTGCCGGTGAATCTGCCAAGGGCGCAACGACTAATATTTTACCGTCTTTCTCGGTTATTTCTGCACCAATTCCTTGAATTTGCCCGGATAAATCTTCTTGGAGCATTTTACTGTCGTTGGCTTCCATAAAACTTGTATAAGGGTCCCCCAAAGACTCTACCATGCCTTTAATTGCCCCATAAACCATTTTTTGGGTATTTATTTTCCCGACAAATTTATCCGTAACAATATTCCAAGCATCCCAAAACATAGAAAAATCTACGTCTTGGGGTTTGCCAAGATCGGTTTTAACTACCTGCGGTTTGAAATTTTCGTTAAAGGTAAGATTTTTATTTCCTACTAAATAACCTAAAAAATAAAAAATCACGGCAACCCAGAGAATCCCGATAACTTTTAGAAAACCTTTAAATGGCTTCAATTAATGATTCCTCCACCTAATACTTCTTTACCGTCACCTCTCGACTTCGCTCCCTCGGTGATACGAGAGACAGGTCGAGGCAAGTAAAAAACAATTGATTGTCCTGGAGTAATCGCCCGTTGGGGAACGTCGAATGTTACTTTAACACGATTTCGATGACTACAATCCAATTTACATTCCGCGACCGTGTGCCCATAACGGATTCGGCCGCCAATTTTAGAAATTTTAAACTGATCTTTGTTTTTCGGCGTTATCCAATTTAAACTTTCGGCAATTAGTTTCGTTTTATAAAGATCACCGTCATTTCCGACAATCAAACTGTTATTTCTTTTATTTAATTTTAGCACATAATACGCTCGGGGGCCACCAATATTAAGTCTTTCCCGTTGACCTATTGTATAATTTATCAAGCCGGAATGAATGCCTAGGCGTTTCCCGGTTTTATCCATAATCGGGCCGGGCTTAGTTAATTTTTTTGCGTATCGATGCAAAAACGCACATACATCTCGGTCTGGGATGAAACAAATTCCCTGGGATTCTTTTCGTTCGGCCGTTGGCAAATGCATTTTGGCCGCCATTTTTCTAACATCTGGCTTTGTGTACTCGCCAACAGGAAATAAAAGTTTTGCTAAATGTTTTTGAGTCAGAGTCCATAAAAAATATGTTTGATCTTTATTTTCATCAACGGCTGTCAATAATTTATATTCAGTTAATTTGGCTTTTGAGTACTGGCTTTTGACTTCGCGTATTCGCGCATAGTGGCCTGTTGCCAAAAAATCCGCCTCCATTTCAAGGGCTTTCCGCATTAAAACCTCGCCCTTAATATCTCGATTACAAATAACACAAGGGTTCGGAGTTCTGCCTTCTTCATATTCTTTAACATAATAATCAACAACGGCTTTTTTAAATTCTTTCTCGAGATTAACAACATAGAAAGGGATTTCCAATTTATGTGCTACCGCGCGAGCAGCGGTAGCGGCTTCCACCGAACAACAAATATTTTCTTTAACTAAATCCGTATTGGCAACCTTGTCCGCCCATAGTTTCATAAAAATACCAATGACTTCATAGCCTTGTTTTTTCAAAAGCGCGGCAGCCACTGACGAATCCACCCCGCCACTCATAGCGACAATAACTCTTTTTTTCTTCATAACAGGTTAATTTTAGCACATTTTCAACCGGATTTGAAGACTCTTTTGTTTTGACAAAGCATCTGAATTATAATATAATCATCAGCGAGTGTAACTGCCGCGCACAAATTACGATCAAGACGCCAACCGCCAAGCGGTGGCGAAAGGAGGTTGGGTAAATGACCCAACTACGATCGGTCGCACAGGTGTTCATCGCCAGCGCCATGGGCGCTGTACTCGGTGGTCTGGTCGGCTCCGTAGGCGGAGTCGCCTGGGCCATCCTCGGACTGGCAAGCGGCGCGGCCGTGGGCTACCTCGCCTACGACATCAAAGCTGTCAGCCGCGCCATCAAGCAGGCAGCGATTGAGGTCTGGCCGAAACTCACACCATACCTCAAGAAGAAAACAGCCAAAAGATGTGCCAAGAATACTCTCCTGTACATCTTGGCCGCCACCCCCCTTCTCTCATTCCCGCTGACACACTATCTCATTTCGCCAGATGACGGTTTCGGTATTATATTGTCCAGTTGTCTAACTCTCTCCGTTGCGGCCATGATTAACACCTTCACCTGGCTAATGTGGTCCATAGCGACAAACACCCTAAAGATATTCCCAAACGAACCAATTTCGCTGTACACCTATAGAGGAATGTGGGAGTTCGCGTGGCGTCTTGGCAATGTCCTGGCAACCGCGTTATGGATAGTGGTTCTAGTGGGCTTGTGTATCTACGGCCTGATCCGCCTGCTCGTCTACCTTGTCTGTTCAACCCCTCGGTTTATCGTCTTCACCATCCGCGTCCTCCAACTCATCCACTCAGATAGGCGACTCTGCTGCATGCTGGGCGCCATCGTGGGCGTTACCTTCGGGCGCTTCTTCACCGCCTCGCTCGGCATCACTTTAGCACTCGATGGTCTGGTCGGTGGCCTGACTGGCGTCTGGAGCTACTTCATACTGGGTCCGTGGCTCCTCTCGATCCCGCTGCCGGAACGGCCGCCGAAACCGGCAAGCGCCGAATCCTAGCCTCGCCATCGCGCACGCAAGCGCATTCGACAAGGGCCGCTCGTTAGCGGCCCTTGTTTCTTTTATCAATAACTATCCTCACCCATAAATGAAAATTTTTCGAGAACTATTTTACCAGAAAAATTTGGTTATAAATAGTGTTTTTTCAACGGCTTACTATAATCTGTTTATTCATCTATGTTGAGTATATAAACTTAGGAGGTGAAATGACCAACGAGGAAAAAATTATCATCGAGTTCTGTGCTACCTCGGAAGAATAACTTTCATTGCTCTATCACGGCTATAGTTTTCTCTTTCCCGACGCTAGTTTCCAGGAGCAAATTGCCACTGAAGAAAGCGTCCACCAAGATCGGGTTCTTGCTCTCTCACAAAAAAAGATATTCACTTAGATCCAAAACACGCGAGCAGGATAGATCTAGACGAGATCATCGAATATACAAAAAAATGCCAATCTGAGCAGAAAGAACAAAAACTATTGGTAGCCCCATATTTCACTCTCTTCCCAACGCCTTAAGTATTGAGGCATTAGATTATTTTAATCGCCCGCTCTCAAATCGGCTCCGAACAGATAAAGAATGCTTTTACGCCTGGACAAACGTAAGTGCTTTACCGGTTGCTCCATTGCGGCCCGTTCGGCCGATGCGATGAATATAGTCGTTGTAAGTTTGCGGCACGGTGTAGTTAATAACATGGGTAATGTCTTTGACATCGATCCCACGAGCGGCAACATCGGTTGCCACTAAAATATTGATGTCATTGTTTTTGAAGGCGCCCAGGGCACGCTGTCTTTGGGATTGGCGCTTGTTGCCATGAATTGATTCCGCCTTAAAACCGTAACTTGATAAGTTTTTAGCTAAGCGCTCAACTTCGTGTTTTGTTTCAATAAAGATTAGTACTTTTTTTAATTCCGGTTGATTTAAAATATCCTGAAGTTTAACAAATTTCGCAGTCTTGTCGCCGCTGACTTTGACAACATCTTGGTCAACGTTACCTGGCGTTTCGCTTGATTTGATTTCAATTGTAACTGGATTTTTCAAATATTGGCTCGTTAATACGCGAATCTTCGGCGGCATGGTTGCAGAGAAAAACAACGATTGTCGGTTCGAAGGTAGCGCCTCTAAAATCGCGTTGATATCATTGATAAAGCCCATATCGAGCATCCGGTCAACTTCGTCGAGCACGATTGTCTGATAGGAAGAAAGGCGAAGAATGCCTTGCTTGGCTAAATCTGTGAGTCTACCTGGTGTGCCAATGACAAAATTAGGATTTCGACGTAGATTGTTGATTTGCTTTCTAATCGGCATGCCACCGACACAAATAGCGGAAAAAATGCCCATACTCAACGCGAATTGTCGAAACTCGTCCTCAATTTGAGTCGCGAGCTCCCTTGTCGGCGTGATGATTAAGACTTTTTCATAACGATTTTTTTGCACTTTATTGATAAGTGGCAGCAAAAAAGCGGCCGTCTTGCCGGTACCGGTACTGGCCTTACCGATCAAATCGCGCCCAGCCACTATCGGCAAAATTGCCTGATCCTGAATTGGTGTTGGCGTGGTATATTTTCGATACTCAAGATTTTTTTTAAGCCCTTCACTTAAACCAAAATCGCTGAATGAGTGTTGAATGGCTGGGGTAGTATCAGAAAAAGTGGGAGAGGACTTACTGACAAAACGAGAGGCATCGATATTTTCGCCACGGCCCCTTTTTGGCCGAAAACTGGCCGGATTACCGGACCGGTAAAATCCACGATTATTTCCTGAAAATCTTTGACCCGAACGATTAAATTGTTGCATGTTGTCTTTCCGTCAACTTTGGTTTTTATACAAAAAAACCGAAGTGAATTAATTAAATGGATTGTTGTATAGAACATCCATTAATTAAGCTTTTCGGAAATCTATAGAACAATACTTTCTTGATCAGATACTACTATAACACAGTTTAGGGTTAGTGTCAAGGCGTAGGCACTGATACCTTACCCGCCAATAATCCGCTGTTAAATCGACTAATAGCCTTTTTCTTCAATAATTTCAAATAACCTCGGGTATTGGCCATGAGAAACAAAGCCGGAAGTTTTGGCGTTAATTTTTTCTTTAAGTTCACGCCACGGCATCAATTTAAATCCCGCCACTTCATCGGGATGAAAAATGAGCGTCATGGGGTCAACTTCCCTTTCAACAAGATAAATATCATCGTGTTCGTTATTGTTGTAGTAATCGCCACGATGAGCGCTATGTTTTAAGGTGC
>JAENIV010000019.1 GCA_016844295.1 Candidatus Berkelbacteria bacterium | reverse complement strand
TAAATACAAATTCCCTCCTTAATTTTTATATATTCCCTACCCCTTTGTAAATAAATCCCGCCTTGAGGACTTTGTCTTTACTAAAAACGTTACGGCCATCAATCACAATCCGGGGCGTCTTCATTAATCGCTTGAGTTTATTGTAATTGATATTTTTGTATTGGTCATGATCTGCCATAAGAATAATTGCGTGCGCCCCTTTTAAAGATTTGTCCAGCGATGTTTTGTATTCTTTGACAAATGGATCTTGGATGACAACTGTGGCTTGGGTTTCGCCCAATAATTTTATCAATGCTTCTGTCGGAGTGTTGCGGGAATCGTCAGAGTTTCCGGCATACGCATAGCCCAAGACGACAATTTTTGCCTTGTTAATATCTTTATTCGCCTGTTTAAAAGATTCGCTCAAAAGATCAAACACATGTTTGGGCATGAAGTTATTGATTTTACGCGCCAGGGGGATAATTTGGGGTTCTATCAAGCCCTTGGCGCCATAAACCAAAAGCCAGGAATCCTTGGGTAAACAATGGCCGCCCACCCCGGCACCCGGATAATGCATTTGACGCAGGGCTTCAAAACGAGTTTCACCCTTTCGCTTACATTCGTTAATTAAATCTCTTACTTGCCAAACATCCGCGCCCATGGCTTCGCAGAGGAGAGCCATTTCATTGGCAAAGGCAATCTGAACATCGCGATAAGCGTTTTCACCTGCCTTAACAATTTCCGCGGTTACCCAAGAGGTAGTATCGAGTTTTCCTTTAACAATATATTTATATAGCGATTTAACCGTGTCTGTGGTTTTTTCGTCTTGTGCTCCAATTACCCGATTATAATTAATAATATTTTCCAGTAAATGGCCCGGCATTAGTCTCTCTGGGCAATTAGCAAGCATAAAATCCTGACCAACTTCCATGCCGGATTCTTGCTCTAAAATTACTTTGACAATATTTTCCATTGTCCCAGGCGCAATAGTTGATTCAATAATTACTAAGGCGTCTTTTCTTAAATTCCGTCCAATACTTGTTAAAGCTGCCTTAAGAGCCCGATAAGCCGGTTCGTGAGTGTCGTCTTCAACCGGAGTTTCCACTGCTACGATGACGATGTCGGCATCTTTATAGGCAGTTTCGTCGGTTGTCGCCGTAAATAGACCGGATTTTCGGACTTTTTTAATTAGCTCTTTTAAACCAGGCTCTTTGCCCTCAATCGGAGATCCTCCCCGGTTAATTAACTTAATCTTTTCCCCGCTTCTATTAACCCCGATTACTTCAAAACCGGCTTCAGCGAACAGAAGCGCCACAGGGAAACCAACGTAACCTAGTCCACAGATGGCAATTTTAGTATTTTTAGACGATATTTTCATAAATTTCCTCTGATGTTTTCGTTTTTCTGTGCAAGTATTATCTTAAGCAAAGATTTTATTCTTTGTCAAATCATTACATTGGTTTTTTATGTCTTGACTTTTTATATTTTAATTTGATATAATTATCCATACTGAAAAAGGAGAGCATGCTATGAAGGTAACTGTTGTAAATGTCGGAGAGCTGACAGGTAGAATTTGTCCTTCATGCCAAGCCTCTTTGCCTCCGGAAATAGGAGGTTTCTGCCCGTGTTGCAAGGGATTCTATTTCAATATGGTTATAGAGCCAGATCAAAATCCGAAAGAAGCTGTCCAGGACTACATTAAAAAAAGGGATCCGGACGTCCTAGCCTTGGATATGATGTTTCTTTGGGAGCGGTTGGTCATGACAACATATATCGGATACTTTAAATTCCCGCCAGACGCGCTCATCGGCAATGAAGATCCGGAAGATCCCATAGAACCACCTGCTGAAGTTCCGTCTTACACATGGGCATTAGTAGAATGCACCCTTCCCACAGCAATTTCCCCGCTAGATGAGCCTTCAAAAAAAGCCGAATTATCAGCTTAATTTGCCTACAAGACCCCTTTACGGGTCTTGTTTTATGAGGTGATATCAAGAAATAGTAAATAGCTTAAATGTATGATGAAGGCCGCACAGTATGCGGCCTTTAGGCGGGATTCTGTTGGGATCTAAAGAAGATTCCGAGAGCAAATAAAATGATGTTGGCAAAAAAATGTACAAATACGGTTACCCAAAAGGCTTCTGTCCAGCTGATTTTAGCGACAAAAACAGCAACAAGGAGTATTCCGCAGAGTATTAACCCCCCGACTCCATGGAATATCATATATTTCCAAAGAGGCGATTCCCCATAAGGTTCCAGGCTAACCGATTCAAAACTTATGTGGATTATCCCAGAGTGGAGCCACCCGAAGATTATTGATGAAATCATGGCCACCGAAACAAGAAGAAACAGATTATTATGGAAGGCTAATGCTGTTAGCCGAAGCGGAAGATAACGACCAATAGCTTCTTCCATAAAAGCCATAATCAGATAGATGCCAATCGCTTTTGGTAAATCGGAAGATCTGATTTTTCTTTCCATGGGAGGTTGATGAGGATATGGAGTCTGCACGAAAAGATAAACAACATACACATACAAGACGAGGATGGCCGTCCCCCAAAGGGTAATCTCGAAGAGTTTCAAGGTGTTTGACAAATCAAGCATCTCGGATATTGCCTCCGATACGGATTAACTGATCATACTATAATATGAGGGTATATGTCAACCTTTGGCGATGACCAAGCCCCAAACCCTTCTTGCACCAGCCTTTCGCAATACTTTGGCGCATTCGTTTAATGTCGCACCTGTGGTTGTAACATCGTCCACCAATATTATTGTCTTTTTGAAAAGATTAATATTCTCGGATATTTTGAAAGCATTTATTAAGTTTTTCCGACGCTTTTTTGAATCTGTCAAAACCTGGGCTCGGACTGGTTTTCATTCAACCTGTTGGCTACATATTTTGCTAAAACCTCTGATTGATTGTAGCCTCTTTGAGATTGCCGCCAGAAATTTAATGGGACAGCCGTTATAATCATGTCTTGACCGGTTGTAAGATTATTGCTTAATGCTTCAACTAAAAGTTCACCCAAAAAATCCCCAACTTCCAAAATATGATTATATTTAAAATTATGAATTAACTCTTTTAACGGACCCTCTTCGTAGTAGGCGGCAACCAATACGCCTGTAAGGCCGTGGGGTTTTTGATGCTTTAGGCAGTATTTCCCGAATTTGGAAATCCGACCACAGTCCGGGCAAACCTGCGATTTTACCAAAAGAATTTCTTGAGCGCATTTCGGGCATACCCACGTGCCTTCTTTTTGGCAACCTAAACAAAATTTCGGGAAAATTAGATCAAGAACAAAATTTTTAATATTGTAAAACACTCCACTAATCTATTACACAAATTTAACACTAATTAACTATCCTTTTACATTTTAATTGATCATGCGTAAATATTACTAATAAACCCAAACGATAACCCTTAAACTTTAAATAAGATAATAGTTGATTCATATCTTTTTGATAAAAATCATTAGCGACCTTTAACTCTAATACAATTTTATTTTCGACTAAAAAATCAAAGTAATAACTGCTGATAACCCGTCCCTTAAATTCTATCGGAAAATATAATTCTCTCTGAAAATTAACTCTATTTCGCTTAAATTCTTCAATCAATGCTTTCTGATAGACCTTTTCTTTGTGCCCATATCGCAGTTGATTATAAACATCAAAAAGTATACCAACGATTTTAAAACTTAGTTCAGCATATATAAGTTTGGCCATTAGTGAATATTAGTGTGTGAAATTAGTGGATGTAAAAACTGGGCAATGCTTGATAAACCCCACGATTGCCTGAACTATAGATACGGTCAAAACCGTCAATAGCCTTGGAGATATTCCAAATTAAATAAACTGGTCTAAAGTCGGTTTTCTTGGCAACTTCTAAAGTACTGGATTGGATAGTTTCCGACCAGGCATTTGTAATAATATTTCTGTTATCAATGTCAAAATGGGTAATCATTAAACCTCGATAGCGATTATCAACTAAGACGACTGAACCGCTAGGCGCGTGCTGGTTTAGCCAATTTACGCAATCTAAAGTCGTAGCCATATTTTCCAAACCGATGGAATTGTGAACCATTGTTCTGGGAAAATAACTGTTAAGTTCATCATTTGCCAAGGGTGGTTTAGACCGAGCGTATGTATCTGTTAAGAATGGCCATGATCTAATAAAGAAAAATGTCAAAATCGCCAAACAAGTGAATACTGATAAAACTAAGGATAATTGAGGATATTTTTTAACCCATTTTTGTGGAGATCCGACTAATTTTGCTAACCAATATAAACCCTCAACAGAATAAATTGACAAGGGAAAAACAAGCATAAAAAGCCATCTTTCCCAAACAAAAAGACCCTTACCAACCAATATTAATGAAGAAAAAGTTCCAAATAACAACCAGATTGTCATAGCCCAAAGAGCAATATTTTTTCTAAGAAGAATAAGCCCTAAGATTGCCGTCGGAACAAGATATAGATAAAGCAGGCTGAAAAGCGAAAGAATATTTTGTTTTAACAGCCAATAGGGCATAACTTCATCGTAGCGGTAAAAATAACGCCAAAAGTAATTTTTTTCCGAAGTAAAGAAGACATGCGAATTATACAAAATCTGTCCGGAAGAACTGATCACGATCGTAAAAAGAATTGCCATAATGGTTATCGGGATCGAAAGACCAACCAAATTTTCCCATTCTTTTTTAGCTAAAAACCAAACCCAAAAGGCAAATAAAATGACAAATAGTAAGACGGTCACTAGTTGATTTGATAAAACCACTAAACCAACCAGGATCGTGAAAATGATTAAGTTTTTTGTTTTGGAAATTTTTTCCACATATGGTAAGGCTAAAAACATAAAAGATAGCGACAGTTCATTGCGAAAAAGATCCCAACTTAAGCGCAATGAGGCTAATTGTAAAAGCACGAGGATTCCGAGAAAAAATGATTTTATGTTGGAAAATTTTAAAAATCTTCTGGCAAAAATATAAAAACAGACATTCAAAAAACCATAGATTATCGGCCCCAAGACTTTCATAATTAAGTCTGGACTCATTCCGAGAAGTTTAAACGGTAAAAAGATAAAATATAAAATATTGGCGGTGGTAATCCAATTTACAAGCGATCCGCTATAAGAGGCCAACTCGGCTGAGTAAGTGTTGGACGTATCATAACCGATTGGCCACGCGCCGGCTTTTAGTTCTGGGATTAATCTTAAGATTGCCGCGCAAATAAAGATAATCGCGGCTAAAAACCAGTCTGAAGTAATAATTTTTTTAAAATTCTTCACGTTCCCCTCTTAGAGAAATTTAAAGATTTTCAATAACTTTTAACGTTTCTTCGGCAGTTTTTTTCCAGGAATATTTTTTCGCAACAAGCAATCCTTTGCGCCGTGATTTTTCTTGTAATATCGGCCTTGAAAGGATTCTTTTAATTGCCAGGGATATTTCTTTCTCATTTTCCGGGTTTACAAGAATACCTGCCTTGCCAACGACTTCACTTAAAGATGACCTATCACAAACGACTGTCGGGACCCCGCATGCGAGGGCTTCCAAGGGCGGCAGGCCGAAACCTTCGTATAAAGACGGATAAACAAAAATACTCGCTCCGTTATAAATATACGGCAAATCTTCATCTTTGACAAAACCGGCTAAAATTACTTTGTCTTGTAGATTTAAATCATTAATTGTGCGCTCTAAGACACTATTGTTCCACCCTTTGGCCCCGACAAGAATTAAGCGGTACTGGCGAAGAATCTCGTGCGGTAAAAGGGAGTAGGCCTCTACAAGTTTGGCTAAATTTTTTCTTGGTTCAAGAGTCCCGACCGATAAAATGTATTTATATTTTGGATCAATGTATTTACTTGTTATCCTCTCAATTTCTTTTCTATCTTTTATCGGTCGGAAATTTTTATCCGCGGCTTCTGGAATATAAACAATTTTTTTTAAGGGAACATTGAAAAATTCCCGTAGATCTTTTCTAGTCGATTGGGAAGGAACAATAATTTTAGAACAATTTTGTATGGCAATTTCATGTCTTTTAAGATAATAATTACTCAGTCTTTTCCCACGATGCTCTGGAAATCGCATAAAGACAAGATCGTGGCACATAAAAACCATTTTAGAAAAGCCCTTTTTGGGAATTCCGGCCGCGTAAGGAGCAAAGAAAACATCAATTTTATCTTTTATAACATTTTGGATTGAAAACGGCGTAGTTGTAATGAAATCAAGCCAGGCCGCGGGTATCGGAATAATTTTCACCGTCACATTAGACGCTCGAGGCAGCCCGAGAATTGAATCAATCTCCTTTTCCCTTGGCTTTCTATGCCGGATAAAAGAAAAATATAAAAAATAATGATTTTTTTTATCAATCTTTAAAAGTTCTTTGAGTAAATTCCTACCATATTGGCCAATACCGGCTTTTTCAAAAATCAAAGTATTGGCCGCAATCCCAATATTCATAATTGTAATGTTAAATCTTAAATGGCAAATGTCAGAAGATAATGAAAAACCTCAAAAGATTTCTCCTTTAGGTTTTTTTATGAAGTTTTTAGTTTTGCGTTTTTAACTTTTAATTATTATTGGCTATTTCTGACCAAATTATCGATTGATTAAAGATTTTTTATCTGCGGTTGTCATCGGGGAGGTCGTCGCTGGGGCTGGCTGTCCCTTAACTCCCGCGCCTTTAGTAACAACTGGATTTCCGGTAACTTTGATGGTGTAAGTAATTTCCGGTCCAAACCAGTTAACCCCTTCCATAACCGGCCTGAATTTCTCAACATATGTACCTGGCTCTTGAGGCGCGGTAAACCAAATCGTAAACGTTCCGGCGCCATTTCTTCTGGCTGACGCTTGAATCATCTCCCATCTTAGATTTTGATTATTGGTGAAGGCGGATGATCTGTCCTGAGGACCATAGTTTCCAATATGCATGGCATTGGCCCCGTTTTTAGTCCAAACAGCGGTGCCGGTGTTGCGCATGACAACTAACATTTTAATTCTCTGTCCCGGTCGAGCCGCGTATGTTGCTCGGGGAACTTGAGAAAGGAGCTTGGCATCATAGGTTGCAGGCGGTCGATATGTTTTATAGCGATTATATATCCCGGCAAAATTTTCATTGCCGTGTAAGTGCGGCGTATAACGATATAAAGCCGAAGTGGCTCTGTTGGCGAAAGTAACCGTTGTGCCGTCAATAACCATCGAATGACCGACTTTCCAGTCTCCGGTTGACGCCCAGTAACTGTAATTACGCTTTAGTTGCCATGTCCCATCGGTTACCTGTTTGGTAAAGCCAGCATATTTTTGTAAAGCGGGATCGTCGGAATCGCATCTGTCGCAAACGCCATAGCCCATTGCCCATTTCGCGCGATAATCGAAATTATTATTTGATTCAATAATTGATTCTTCTTTTTGAATGGTGGCTAAAATCACATATGGGTTTACCCGATTGGCAACGGCGGCATTGTAAATGATTTGAGCTGCGGTTTTCCCGCCCTCTTTGAAAGTCCTAATTCTTGAAGCCCCGTGGGCATCTAAAAACCATTGAATCCCCGCGGCATCCATGGTCTGCCAATCATTAAATTCTCCATCGGAGATGATGTTACTGGGATTATAGGCTGCAGCGGTTTGGGGGTTAATAAGACTAGTGCCTGCAAATATCGCTAAAAATAAAGCCGGATAAACTAGATAATATTTAAATCTTTTCAAAATACCTCCTATGAGTTTTACTAACATATTTATTATACTCTACAGGTTTAATTTTGTCAACCCCGAGCCTGGTCGAGGGGTCAACCCCTTGACTTCCCTCGAAAATACTCGGGATAAATCGCTCCCTCGAGCATACTCCCTCGATTACACTCGAGATAAATCGGGACAAGTCGGGGCAAGCACTATCAGTTTAAAAACTTGACTGATGAATATTTTTTGGGATATATTTAAATTAAGTCGCAAAGACTTAATGTTTTGATATTAAAAAGATAAAAGGAGGACCATGGTAGAAGAAAAGGCCCTTAAACCTCAGAATTCCGATTGGATGGAGGATTACGAAGGACAATTGGCAGTTGATGTATATCAAACTGACGATAGCGTAATTTTAAAAGCCCCAATTGCCGGTGTAAAGCCAGAAGATTTAGAAATTTCCATTACTGATGAGGTGGTCACTATCCGCGGCGAAAGAAAGGAAGAAGGCGAAATCACGAGAGAAAATTATCTCTGCCAAGAGTGCTACTGGGGATCATTTTCACGAGCTTATGTATTGCCGGTGGAAGTGATAGGCGATAAAGCCCAGGCGGCTTTGAAAAACGGGATTCTGACGATTACCATCCCCAAGCAAGAAAAAACAAAAGTCAAAACTATTGAAGTCAAAGCAGAATAATAATAAATTGAAAAACTTTCCACGAATTTTACACACAAATTATCACGAATCAGATAAATTAGTGTATATTCGTGTGAAAAGATGAGTGGAGTGTAATACCTTGGAGAAATTATGAAAATACGCAAAGCAGTTATACCGGCGGCAGGCTACGGAACACGGTTTTTACCCATGACCAAGGCCTCGCCTAAAGAAATGTTGCCGATTATCGACAAACCCGTGATCCAGTATGTTGTCGAGGAAGCAGTTGCTTCTGGCATCGAGGACATTATTATTGTGACCGGTTACAACAAACGGGCGATTGAAGATCATTTTGATCATACGGTGGAATTAGAAAATTATTTGGAAAAAGTCGGCAAAATCGAGCAACTCGAAGAGATTCGTAAGATCGCCAGGATGGCCAACTTCATCTATATCCGCCAAAAGGGCCCATACGGCAACGGCACGCCCATCTTGAACGCCGAGCCAATTATCGGCAATGAACCATTTGCTGTCCTTTGGGGGGATGAATTTATTTATTCCGAACCACCACGATTAAAACAAATGATTGAGGTTTTCGATAAATACAATGATCCGGTTATCTCAGCCGTAAAAGTTCCTAAAGAATATTTGAATAAATATGGCATTGCTAAAGTAAAACCAGTTGAAAACAGAATATATGAGATCGAAGAGATTATAGAAAAGCCGGAACCGGAAGATGCGCCCTCGGATCTTGCAACCCACGGAGCCTATATTTTAACACCTGATATCTTTGAGGCTTTAAAAAATACGAAAGTGGGCAAAGGCAATGAACTTTGGTTGGTTGATGGCATTAACGCCTTAAGAGACAAGCATAAAATCTATGCCCGCGAGATTGATAACGGCAAATATTACGACACGGGCAATAAGATTGAATATATCAAGGCCAACGTTGAGTTCGCTTTACGCCGGGACGACCTTAAAGACGAGTTTTTAACATTTTTGAAAGAAATTATAAAATAATTGAATGCCCTCCGGCGTTCAATCTCTCGACGAAGTAGATGATTATTTCTCTTCGTCAAATAGATTTCTCTTTGGAGGGCTTCCTGTTTTGCTTCCTGCTTTGGAACGCAAAACATGAGCGGAGGGAAAATGGATAAAAGATATATAATCCTTGGACTGGCCGTTGTACTTTTAATCGTCTTTGGGACTCTCTGGTTTTTGAGTTCCAGAAAGCCAAAAAGTGCGGAAATTAATTTTGTCACATACAGTGAAGATGAAAAGAATCTTGAGTCTTTGGTTGCCAATTTTGAAAGCAAAAATCCAGGAGTTAAAATTAATATTATCAAAAAAGATCTCGCAAATTACGAAGTTGATTCGTTAAATTTGATTGCGACGAATAAAATTGATGTTTGGGGTATTCCGGTATCGTGGCTTGCCAAGCAACACAATAAACTTTCGTCCGCCCCGACTACCTTAAAAGATTATCAAAAAGTATATCCAAAATCGGTAAGTCTCGCCAATACAATCAACAATAACGTCTACGGCTATCCGCTTTCTTTAGACACCTTAGTCTTATTCGCCAATTCAAATTTGAAATACGAGGGCAATTTTGGTCAAATATTGTCTAAAAGCGAGCAAGACCTCATGGGAAAGGATCCGACAAATTGGGATGATCTGACTGCTCAAGTCAGGCTTATTACATCTAAACAAGACACAACAATAACCCGGTCGGGCCTGGCGATGGGTACTTCCGCCATTTCCGCTGCTCCCGACATCTTAACCCTGATGATGCTTCAAAACGGAACCCAAATAACTAACGATAACAACACCCAGGCGACATTTCATACCGCCCTCAACAAATTCGGCGGCGACAGTTATCCCGCTGCTTCGGCCTTGGATTTATACACCAGTTTTTCTAAAAGTACCAACAATAATTATTCATATTCAGACACCATGGGGGACGCTTTACGAACCTTCAGCGCTGGCAAGGCCGTGTATTACATTGACTATAAAAGCAAGGAAAGCGATATCAAACGTATCAACCCTGAATTAGATTTTACTATCTTGCCAATCCCCCAAGTTAAAGAAACAAAAAATCCCGTAAATTATTTAGACTATGAAATATTCACTGTCCCAAGTTCCAGCCCAAACCAAACTCTTGCCTGGAATTTTCTCCAATATTTAGCTGATCCTGCGAATCTGACTGATTATTATGTGAACAGCCAGAGAACACCAGCAACTATCTCGGGACTGGAAAACGCCGGTAACAAAATTTCCACTGCGGTTGATACCGCCTTAACTTGGTATAATCCAGATCTGATAGAAGTAGATAAAATTTTTCGAGGTATGATTAACGAGGTCGCGATTGCCAATAAAAGTTCACAAACTGTTTTAGAGGGAGCCGCCCTTAAAGTTACGGCGCTCCTCGAACAAATCAAATAAAGGAATATGTGGGATATTTAATAAATTTTATTTATAAAGCCTACGCCGCAACGCCGTCTTTGTCTGAAGGCGAATTAAGAGGATCTGACACGGTCGGAACATTTATTACTAAACTATATCCGTGGGCAATTAGTTTTGGTGCCGCTCTGGCTGGGTTAATGATGATTTACGCAGGTTATATTTATGTTACTTCCCAAGGAAATCCAGACAGCACTAAAACGGCTAAGGATTTAATTGTCGGGGCTTTAGTCGGGTTAGCGTTAATAATTTTGGCCGGGATGATTTTAAGAAGTGTTGTTGGAATTCCGGAAGTGGCACCAACTTAAGAATGAAAACATTATTTATTACAATTTTTCTGTTTATCGTTTTCCTTGCCGGGGTTAATATTGCCCAGGCCGCACCGGGTATTTCTATTGAAGCAACACCTTCTAGCGCCAAAGTCGGGGACAAAATTAGTATTAGCATTAAACTTGAAAGTGCTCCCTTCGGCGACAATGTGTATTTATATATTTCTGACGCAATTATTGATAAAGGTGATCTCTCTGACGCTTCGGCGCACCTTAAAGCCCGCTGGGATCCACCTGGGTTCGGAAAATCGGCGAATTATTCTTATGTTTGGAACACGCAGGCTGCCGGGAGTAATCCAGGGCTGCATTATATAACGGCGATCATGACAACCCACGATCCCTTAGTCATCCCCGAGCCTAAATTTGGGATTGTGGCTTTGGAAAATCATGTTACTTATACTTTATCCGCTTCGAGCACAATGCCGACGCCCACCGGAGGAAGTGGCGGAGGGACAACCCCGACCCCAGACGAAAGTCTAACCCCGACGCCTGCAACAACAAGCGGATCTGCTGTCGGAGGTTTTGATTTGGGTAAACTCGGCAAAATTGTTTTTCCGCCCACCAAAGTTAATTCCCCTCAAGAACTAATTGTGACGATAATTAACTGGATGATCTGGCTTTTAGGAATTCTCGCCGTCGTGGCGATTGTATATTCAGGAATAATGTATATAACTGCGGGGGGAGATACGGCCAGGGCCGAATCTGCTCGTAAAAATCTTACCTGGGCAGTTATCGGACTTGTGATTGTTTTACTGTCCCTGGTAATGGTAAATTACATTCATAGTGTTATCGGATAAATAGATTTGACAAAATTACACTGTTTGGTAATAATTAAGAAGGGAAACAATGGGTATTTTATGTAATGCGGCCAGCCCGGAACAAAACGACTTACAGACTATTTTTTGTTATATTGACAATATTACCAAATTAGCCGGTGCGCTTGCGGGCGGGATTGCAATTATTTTTCCTCTTTGGTGAGCATTTAACTATTTTACCGCCTATGGCAATGAAGAAAAAGCCAAT
>JAENIV010000073.1 GCA_016844295.1 Candidatus Berkelbacteria bacterium | reverse complement strand
GCCGATGTCCTGATTACTGAAATCGGCGGTACAATCGGCGATTACGAAGGCACGCATTTCGTCGAAGCGATTCGCCAAATGCAGCATGATGTTGGCAAAGATAATGTTTTGTATGTGCATGTTGGCTTTCTGCCATATCTTGGCGCCTCCGAAGAACTGAAAGCCCGACCTATTCAATTTTCGGTTCATGACTTACAAACAATGGGGATTCAGCCAGACATTTTGATCTGCCGTTCCGATCACCCAGTCGCTAAAAAAATGCTTGAAAAAATCGCGCTTTTTACCGGTATTGACCGTGAAGCGGTCATTCCCTTAGAAACGGTAGACTCGATTTATAAGGTACCCATGATCCTCAAAAAATTTAAACTCCACGAAATTGTTTCCGAGAAACTAAAAATTAAAGTAAAAAAAGGTAACGGCAAAGATTGGCAGGCCTTTATCAAGAAGATTAATGACAAGCCCACCAAAACCATAAAAATTGCGCTGGTGGGAAAATATATGGGCATGAAGGACACTTATTTTTCTGTTACCGAGGCTTTAAAAGTCGCCGCCATCTACAATAAAATTAAAATCCAAATTGATTGGGTTGACGCCGAAGAAATTGAAAAGCAAAGTTCTGAAAAAATACTGCAAGGATTTAGCGGAATTATTGTCCCCGGAGGCTTTGGCAGCCGCGGGATTGAAGGAAAAATTGCAGCCATAAAATATGCCCGCGAGCATAGAATCCCTTTCATGGGGCTTTGTTACGGCTTGCAGCTGGCCACGATTGAGTTCGCCCGCCATGTTTGCAAAATGGATAAAGCCAATACCACTGAAATTGATCCCCAGACGCCGTACCCGATCGTCTATATTATGCCGGAACAGGAAAAACTGCTTGAAGGTAAAAATTACGGCGCGACAATGAGACTTGGCGCGTATCCTTGTAAATTAGTCGAGAACACTAAAGCAGCGATCGCTTATAATAAAAAAGTAATTTCCGAACGCCACCGCCATCGCTACGAAATTAATAACAAATATTTAGATGAGTTAAAAGCCAAAGGCTTAATTATCTCCGGCACCTCGCCCAACGGTAAATTGGTCGAAATTATTGAACTCCCCTCGACTTCGCTCGGGACAGGCCAAAACCATCCGTTCTTTGTGGCCACCCAATTCCACCCCGAGTTAAAATCCCGCCCATTAGATCCCCACCCTTTGTTTATTGAGTTCATCAAAGCCGCGATAAAATCGTTCAGATAATATTTAACCACAGCCTAAAAATCAAGCCCTTCGACTTGATTTTTAGAACCTCTATCACACTTCGATTAAAATTTAATCGTAGTCTGCAATAAACTAATTTAAAGATTATTTTGTCTCTTTGACAAAGGGTGTGGGGCTGGGTATCGGCGTGGGTTGTGCCGGCGCTGGACTTTCCTGGCCGGGAATACCATCTGTCCCCGGACCATAAAGATAACTGTTGGGGATCGCAACGTATTTACTGACAAATGTCTCATTTTCCAAGATATTACCGTCAATTGCAGTAACTTTATAAGTAAAAGAGGCCGAAGCACCAGATGTAGCGCGCTCAACCTGCCTGATTGCGCCGGTTGCCATAGTCGCCGATTCGGTATAAATCGGATCTCCCGCACCAACATAATTGTAAGTAACGGGGTCTGAAATCTCCACCTTGCGGCCGTCTTTAGTGCCGAATATTTGAAAATCTAAAGTATTATTGCCAGGTATCGCCCAAATTAATATAGGGGTTTGATAATCATTAATAAACTTGAAATCAGGGGCAGGATCATAAATGGTTGCATCCATCCCGACAGGTGGCTCGTAATAACTGACACGGAAAGAATGCGCAGTTCTCGCCGTTATCTTAAGTCCAGAATGTAAAACTGCCCTAAACAAAGTTGTCGAAACCTGGCACAATCCTCCACCGTATTCCGGCTCGACCCTGGTACTGTTTTTAATTACCAATTCCTGCAAAAACCCCGTCGATGGGCCAATCACACCAATCGTTTTAATGGTTGAAAATTCCTCACCCGGCTTGACGACTGTTCCGCTTAATTTTGTAGCGCCCAAGGTTAAGTTGTGGATTCTATTTGGTGGTGACCCCCGCCAGGAAGTCGTGCCTTCACCGATTAATTCTTTAAAACTATTGGCAGAAACGTCGTCTGAAATTGTTGGTTCTGTTACTTTCACCGGTAATTCAATGGATTTACTGTCGTTTTTAAGAGCATTGATGATAGATTCTACGGCCTGGGCTTTATCGATTTCATATCCAGTCTTGGCGGTTTGAAAAGCAACTACCCTGCCACCTGTAACTTCGAATTTCGCATCTTGGGCGGGCTGATTAATTTCCGAGGCGATTTTATCAACATATGCCCCGACTTTATCAGGAGTCAATTCCGGTGATAAAGACCAGGTAATAAGCATATCCTTGGCATTATTTGAAGAGTTTTTGTCATCGCTCGTTCCTAAAACTCCCCTTTTCCCATAAATTGGCAAAAAGGAAATTAAGCCCGCAACATCACTTGGAAATATTTCAAATTGTTTGTCGCCGGCTTTTATAATCAAATGACGTGATAAAAGCAGTTGAGTCTCAATTAGGGCTGCTTGGGCTCCGATGGTTGTAACTTTCGGTTTAATTTCTAAAACTAAGAATTTTGTTCTATCTTTAAAATTAAAACTGCCAACGGTCGCGAGGGCGATTTGGCGATTGTCATCTAAGGGAAATTTACGACCGATTTCTTCCGGAACAATTTCCAATTTATTTCCTGTCTCACCAAATGGCGGATCTTTAATAACGATGGTGGCATCTTTTTCGGGTTTATCGATATCGGTTGCTAAACTATTTAGAAAAGCATCTAACTTTTCTTGATTGTAAGTATAAGCCGCATAAGTTCGGTTTAATTTAAAGATTGCCTTGACTTGCTCTCGTAAAACTTTCGAGATTGACCCGGACCGGCCGGTACTAAAAAGTTGATCAAGCGTGGTGGAATCTCTTTTTTGGAAGTTAACATCCAAATCCGCCAATGATAGCGAGTATTCCTTCGAATCGAAATTAAACGACAATTGACTTCCCTCCGATTTCTTTTCAAGATCAGACAATAGTTTTTGGGCTTCGTCCCTGGACATACCCCCAAAATTGGCTGAACCAATATAAGTATGGGGAAAGACTTTATCCTTGTATGCCAAATTAAAACCGCAAAAAAGAATCGCCACGAAAATAATAGCTGAGCCGATAACGATCCATACTTTATGCCAGTATTGGCCCGTGG
>JAENIV010000072.1 GCA_016844295.1 Candidatus Berkelbacteria bacterium | reverse complement strand
TGGTTATTCGAGGTCAAGAAAAATTGGGCATCATCAATGAGGTCAAAAAACAAATGGGCCTTGATACATCGGAATCTGGTTATGGCTATGATAAAATTGACATGGGTATTTAATCTCTCGACGGAGTTTGCCCCGAAGTGTTGAGGGGCTCGAGATAAAGGAGGAACATGACAAAGAACTTAAGATGGCTCTGGTATTCATTGGCAATTATCGTTCTCATAGGCCTAGCGGTGGTTTACTATTTTTATTTTTATAAAAAAGTAACTCCTTCTGCGCAATCTTCGCCAAGCCCAGAAACGACATTAAGCACGAAATCTTCACCCCTTACAACCATAACGGATGAAGGCGTAACCTGGATCGAGCCTCAGATTTTAGGAGATCTTAATATAATAATGATAGGCCAAGATACAGGAATCGCCGGTGTAAAATATTACAAAGTTGCGGATTTTAACGATGGTGGAAAAATCATTTTGGCAAGTCTTGAATTCGAAGGACCAGGTTTTCCGATTCTATATCGTTTCAAAGAAACACCAGATGGGAAATACTCATATTTAATGCGACAGTCAGGTGAAAAAGAATATGGAGTAGTTTCAAAATTACTTCAAGCGAATGTCACAATTGATAATGAGACGATTTATCAATCATTGGCAGTCCCTGACTTTTTGACCATCAATGATACCAAGTTAAAATCGTCAACCAATGTAGGATTGTTTTCTGACCTTCAAAACCCCGAATTAAATTCTACTCCAAAAGAAGTTGGCCAAACACCCTACGGTAAAATTTATCGAAGATTCCTTAAGTCTTCAAATGACACGGCCGGAATGATTTTTGCTCTAAAACTTGCCGACTCGACCTATCGTGATTATACACTGAAAGTAAGTTTTTTAACTGATGATGAAGTGGCACAAATTACATGGACGGACGGGGCTAAAAACACTGCTAAATATACTTCCGAAAGTTATGTCGGTTGTGCCATGACCACTTCTGATAATGTGATTACTAAAGTTGATAATACCTCGACAAGATTAACCGAGGCCGGGAAAACGAATTCAGGAGATAAAATATATACCGTCTCGAAAGACGATTCAATCATAAGCTTGGCGTATGAAAATTACAAAACGGGCCGAGAGCAAGTTATGACCCTCGATGAGTTCGCAGCCAAAAAGCCTGTTTTTGTCTGGAAGGACGGTTTAGGTGATTATATTATCTTTACCGGTCGTGATTTTAAAGGATTGGCAGAATGCGCCAAACCAGTGATTTATCTTTATCCAGAGAAAGATATGAAAGTTTCTGTTAAGGTCGGCGCCAATATTACTAAAAGTGAGCCGCTTTACAATAATGGTTGGGAAGTAATCGCATCCCCTTCGGGCAGGTTAAATGTCGCGGGTAAAATTTATGACTATTTATTTTGGGATGGCACAGGTCAAGAATATCCTATTATTAATACAGGAACTGTTGTCGCGCAAAAAGATCTTGAATCAACTCTATATACCCAACTTACTAAATTAGGCCTAAACGAAAAGGAAAAGACTGATTTTATGGAATTCTGGTTACCAAAAATGCCAAATACCCCTTATATCCGTTTAACCTGGCTAGGCACTCAACAAATGAATAAGTTAGCGCCTCTGACAATTACGCCAGCCCCTGATTCAATGATCAGAATTTTCTTAGATTTCGAAGGTTTGGAAAACTTCGTAAACATTGCCCCGCAAAAACTTTCTGCTCGAGCACGAATTGGCTTTACGGTAATTGAGTGGGGTGGATTGCTTAGGAAATAGAACTTATTAAAATTTTTCAGGGCTTTTTTGAATCTTTGATCTAATTTTGTTTATGACGTAAACGACCAAGAAACCATAACCTATACCGAAAAGAGATCCTACGAAGACATCACTTGGATAATGCATTCCGTTGTGCATTCTGGAAAATGCCATGAGAAAAGCGAGAACTATTCCGAGTATATAAGTCCAATATTTTCTGTAAAAATAGATATAAAAAGTTATGAAAGCAAGGGTATTTGCCATATGGCCTGAAGGGAAGGAAGAGTCTTTCCATAAATCTCCAAGAGGAAAGATCTGGGTCGGATTAGAGATATAAGGTCTTTGGCGATAAAATATATGCTCTAAAATTCCTTGTTTTATTATCAAATCGTTTAGAACTAAATAAATTATGATAATTAGAAGAGAACCTAAAAAAATTAACTTACCATTTCTTTTATCAAAAATCAAAGATATTAGCGCTAATGCTATCCAAAGCAAAATTAAGGAATCTGATGAACTAACAAATTTTGTAATAACGTCAAGAAACGTCCCCTGCCCTAAGTGATTTAAGTAATAAACAATTTTAAATTCTATCATTTCCCCTCACTTTAATTCTAGAATGTACTATTTATATTTTACCAGAACGAAGTTAATTTATTATACGCCCTAATATTCCCTGGTTACGAATATATAAAATAATAATAGCAAGTAAAACAATATTAATTATTGGATATATGATTAAATTTTCAAACCAACGGCCAGTTTTAATTCGTAATCTTCCAAGCGGGTCGGGCGGAATGCCAAAATGATATTCCAGTGGGAATAACAACGGCACTCCCATTTCGGTAAACATATCGGCAAAAAGGTGGCTAAAATAACCAATTATAAATGCTAAAAGAATAAGACCGATATTAAAATGAGACAATATTGGCAATAAAAACATTAATTTTAAGATTAAAAAATAAATCGTCGATAAAATTAATAAACCGATTATTGAGTGTGAAAGATGTCTGTGCCCGCCAATAAAAACCGGCTTGATTATTCGCGATAGTACCGAACCGGCCGGGATTTTGTCCCAAAGTTCGCCCGTTGGCGTATCCAAATCCGGCGCACTAGAGCCAATCACAGTCGAAATTATTAAGAGAACTATTAATATAGGTTGAAGTTCGATTTTATAAAGCAGCAGAAATATCGCCGCCGAAAAAGTGAGACCAACTGAGACATGAGTTTTGTAGGTCATGCCCCTATTATATATTACTTAGAAAAATAATCTTTTAATTTATCGGCAAAAGCCATCCTGTCAGTTGGATTACTGAGTTTCTTTTTATTATGAACTAAATAAAGATTATCGTCATTGTACCGCGGGAAAACATGTAAATGATAATGCCAAACATCCTGATTACCTGCTGGTTCGTTGTGCTGACGAGAACTTACGCCATCGCAATGGTAAATTTCTTTTATTGCAATCGCTACCTTGCGCTCAAAAGAATGGATTTTACCTGACAATTCGTCGGAAAGATCGTATATATTTTCAATATGTTGATTTGGAATAATAAGCACGTGAGCATTGTTACTTGGCCACCAGTGAGAAGCTATAAATGCGGTGACATCTTTGTCGCGATAGAAAACGTCCTGCTGCTTAGTATAGGTTAATTCATTTTCTACCCCCTTAGC
>JAENIV010000071.1 GCA_016844295.1 Candidatus Berkelbacteria bacterium | reverse complement strand
TGGCTTAAATTCCTCTTTGCCTTTACTTAATGAGTTAAAAATTTTTAGCATAAAATTTTAGAGATTATCATCTTTAACTAATTGATCAATATCGCTTTCACTTTCTTCAACTTTCTGAACAACTTCTCCCGGATATTTCTCTTGATCTGTTTTGCCAGCAGGTTTTGCGTCTTCCATATAAATTAATTCTGCTTTACATTCTGGGCAATTTGTTAAACCTACCATATCTTTTGACGTCCATCCACACTCTGAGCAGATTGCTTCTTGCTTTTTTGTCATTTCCCTCCTTGACAATTAACCCCTCGACCGACCTCGGGGTTTCGGTTAATAAACCTCAATATTCTTTTCGGCCCTCCAGGGCTCTTCTTAAAGTAATTTCATCGGCGTATTCTAAATCTCCACCTACCGGCAAACCACGGGCAATTCGGGTAATTTTAACACCTTTCGGAGCGATTTTAGCAATTTCACGATCTAAATACATCGATGTCGCTTCCCCCTCCAAAGACGGGTCTGTAGCCAAAATTATTTCATGGATTTTTTCATCCTTTTTAATTTTATCTAATAATTCCTTCACCCTGAGATTTTCTGGGCCAATTCCTTCGATTGGAGAAATTACACCGCCTAATACATGGTATACCCCATTAAAACCGGTTTTTTCCATAGCAACAATATCAAGGGGTTCCTCGACAACCATAATCATTCTTTTATCTCTTTTAAGATCTTTGCAGATATTACAAGGATCCTCTTCGGTAATATTATAGCAAGTTTTACAGATTTTGAGACCTTTTTTTAATTCTAAAACGGCCTGTCCGAAAGAATTAATATCATTATCGGGTTTATTCAACAAATAAAAAGCTAGCCTTGAAGCAGTTTTAGGTCCCACTCCAGGCAATTTGGAAAATTCTTCAATCAGTTTCATTATCGAATCAGGTAAGATTTTGGACATAATAATCAATACTGCTAGATATTTTCTTTAAAATCACACTGACTACATTTTAGTATCTTTTCCCGGGTATTAGCAACTAAAATATTATTACATTTGGGACATTTCTTCTCTTGGGGTTCATCCCAAAAGGCTTTTTTACACGAAGGATAATTTTCACATCCCCAGAAGGGTTTTCCTTTACGAGTTCGTTTTTGTAAAATCTTGCCTCCGCAGTCCGAACAGGCAATTTTTGCCGCTACTTCGATATTTTTCGTAAATTTACACTTCGGGTAGCCCTCACAGGCCAAAAAGGCTCCGAATTTTCCTTCCTTAAAGACTAAATTTTTTCCACATTTCAAACATTTTTCTTGAGAAGAAGGGGTGGTGTGATTTTCCATTAAGGGTGCTGTATATTTACAATCTGGAAAACTAGAACAGGCGAGAAACTTTCCAAATCTGCCTAATTTAATAACCAAATTTTTATTACATTTCGGACAAAGTTTGTCAGTTTTTTCTTCGGTTATGGCTTTTTTAGAGACTTCTTTGGTTTTTTCTCTCAAATTTTTGGCAAATGGTCCGTAGAAATTTTTAATTACCTCCTGCCATTTACGTTCTCCGGCTGCGACTTTATCTAAATCATCTTCTATTTTGGCGGTAAAATTATAATCAATTATTTCCGGAAAATGTTCGATTAAAAGATCCGTAACAATTTCCCCGATTTCTTTTGGAAGTAATTTACCTTGTATCTTTTCCACATATCCTCTATCAATTATTGTTGCCAAAGTTGGAGCATATGTTGACGGTCTGCCAATACCTTTTTTTTCCAATTCCTTAATCAAGGTACCTTCTGTATACCTTGCAGGTGGTTCAGTAAATTTTTGCATTTTTTCTAGTTTTTTGAAGTCTAACATTTCTTCTGGCTTTAAGTCGGGCAAAACCTGACCGTTTTTTTCTTCTTGCGCCCCGTAAACTTTTAAAAACCCGTCAAATTTTATCCTATTACCGATGCTCGTAAAGCGGTAATTTTTTGCCTTAATTTTCGCCTGAGTTTCTTGGATCTGGGCTTCTTTCATCTGTGAAGCCAACATTTTTTTTAAGATTAGATCATAGAGTTTTTGTCGCTCACTTTCTCCTATTATTTGATCGCGCGAAAGTTCAGTTGGCCTGATGGCTTCATGGGCTTCTTGGGCTCTTAAAGTTTTGGTTTTATAAAATCTTGGTTGATCTAAAGCATATTCTGAGCCGAATTTATCAGAAATCACCTTATTGGCCTGGCTTAAGGCAATTTGAGAAACCTGGACGGAATCAGTACGCATGTAAGTTATCAAGCCGTCCTCATATAATCCTTGGGCAATTTGCATGGTTCGTTTGGCTGAAAAGCCGAACTTTCTGGCAGATTCTTGTTGTAAGGTAGATGTCGTAAATGGCGGTGAAGGGTATCTGTTTTTTATTTCTATCTTAACTTCATTGACCTGATACTGAGCGTTTTCTAAACCTTCGACAATCCCTTGGGCTTCTTTTTCATCTCTAATAGACAATTTTGAAATTTTTTCATTATCTTTCTCAGTTAATTGTGCCTTAAATTCTTTTTTATCGTCCTTTTTTGTCAAAGTAACATCAACTTGCCAATATTCCTCTGGTTTAAACTGGCGAATCTCCCGTTCACGCTCAACAATTAACCTGGTTGCCACTGATTGAACTCTGCCCGCAGAAAGACCTTGAGCAACCTTTTGCCATAAAAATGGCGATAATTTATACCCGACAAGTCTATCTAAAATCCGCCTACCCTGTTGGGCATCCACAAGATCCATATTAATATCTCTGGGATTTTTGATTGCCTCTAAAATCGCGGGTTTAGTAATCTCATGGAAAGTAATTCTTTTATACTTTTTATCTAAAGTTTTGGATTTCAAATTTTTAGAGCCTATGGCTTGGATGATATGCCAAGCAATCGCCTCCCCTTCCCGGTCATAATCTGTTGCTAAATAGAGGTTATCGCTCTGGGCAATTTCGTCTTTAATCATTTTGATTGTTTTCCGGGCTTTGGCGGGAATTTCATATTTAGGCTCAAACTCATTTTTAATGTCAATCCCTAATTCTTTCTTGGGTAAATCTCGAATATGTCCGAAAGAGGCCAATACATTAAAATTGGGTCCTAAAATATTTTTAATTGTTCTCCCTTTAGCCGGAGATTCAACGATGACTAAGTTCATAATTTCCAATGTATTACATTCCACGAATCTTTTATTCACGAATAAACACGAATATTATTTTAATTTTTTCTGATTAGTGTCAATTTGTGTGTAAAATTAGTGGAAAGTGTTACTTTATTTATTAATCTCATATCTGGTACCCCCAAGGCTTCTAATTTTTCCCTTCATTTCCATCTGAATGATGGTGGAATTAACCGTGGCAGTATCCTTAATAACACTGGTTTTTTCTTCTAAATGTAAATCTTCTAAAACATCTCTGTGTGAGGTTACAATTTTAGCCCCCATTTTAATCAACCTGTTAGTACCAGAAGAAGTTTCGGAAAATATTTCTCCTGGGACGGCAAAGACTTCCCGATTGTAATCTATTGCCGCTGCGGCTGTCAAGAGAGAGCCTGAACCTTCGGCGCACTCGATTACGAGTGTACCCAAAGTTAAACCGGCAATAATTCTATTTCGGATGGGGAAATTATGCCTTAAAGCCGGCATTCCAAGAGGAAATTCGCTAATTAGGGCTCCCCCTGACTTAATAATTTTATCCGCTAACCTTATATTCGCAAGAGGATAGATTTGATCTAAGCCACAACCCAAGACTGCCAAAGTTCTTCCTTTTGATGAGAGGGCAACTTCGTGAGCAATCGCATCTATCCCAAGAGCAAGTCCTGAAACAATACATAGTCCGTTTTGAACTAACGGTCCGACAATATAATTGGTGGCTTTTTTACCATATAAAGAGTATTTTCTTGATCCGACAACCGCCAAAGACACCTCATCCTGCAAAGATAAATTTCCTTTAATATAGAGTATTCCAGGAGGATCCGATATTTCTTTTAAAAGTTTTGGGTAGTCTTTATCTGGCAAGATAATACAGTCAAGGTTATATTTTTGAACTTTCTGGAGTTCTTTATCGGGGTTCTTTTTCGTAATTACCTCTTTAACAGCCCCCACTTGACCCGGATCCAAACCAGATTCTAATAACTCTTTCTCCTTGGCATGCCAAACCCTCTCAAGATAATGGAATCTCTTATAGAGTTTCGCAAAAGTTCTGGCCCCGATTTTTTGATGAGTTGAAAGAGTAATCCAATATTTTTTATCTTTGTCCAGAATATCCTCCTATTTCAAAGTGAGTTCAGGAATTTAATGCACCAATATTTCATTTCTTATGGTCTCATTGGGGGTTAGAAAATTCAAGCTTTTCCGTGGTCTATTGTTAAGTTTT
>JAENIV010000070.1 GCA_016844295.1 Candidatus Berkelbacteria bacterium | reverse complement strand
ACCCTTCACAATCTCGAGAGAATCAGAAATATGCCCCACGTTTGGACAAGCAAAATTTGCCTCAACACCAGCGATCCTATCCTGATATTGGTGGAGTTTTGCTGCTATCGCATATAGTTCGCCGGATGAACCGTCAGATAAAGTACTTCCGATTGAAACGATAAGCGGCAGTTTCTGCGAATCTGCCTTAGAGCCGATATGTTCACACCACCAACTGATTCCGGGGTTACGCCAGCCCACCGCATTTTCTACCCAATCATCAATCAAATGTGGGCGGATCGTCTGAATATGCAGACCGTTTCCGGTCCGAGGATCAAGTGTCAAGGTTGAAGTTTTAATTGCAGAGAATTCGTAAGGATCAAGGTGCCATATCGATCGCCAAATCGGCCATCTTTCAATGTACCAACCCATACCATCAAAACCAAGGGCGCAAGAAGCCATAAACTCAATTAAAAGACCGTTCGATAATCTAATACCTTCTAGCCTATTCATACGATGCTCCAGATGTCGAGTTTTGGGAAGATTTCCCAACCATATTTTAAATGGTATTTTAAAATAAAACAAATTTTTGAACTTAAAAAATTTTCAGCCCTTGACCCGTTAGAAATTACATAATTTCTAACGGGTCTTGACAAAATTGTAAAGTATACTTTACAATATAAGATGGAGACGCAAAGCGTCCCAATTACCCCGCTGAGCGGGGCGGAGAATTAGTATGATAAAAATATATATTCATCGGGTCTCCCGTAGGATCAAAAACCTAAGGGAGGGAAGGGACCTTACTCAGGAAGCATTAGCCGATCAACTGGGTATATCGCGTCAGTCGATTATCTCGGTTGAAAAAGGCAAATGCCTTCCCTCGCTTCCCTTGGCTCTACGAATCGCGGAAATTTTTAATACAAGTTTAGAAAGTATATTTTTAGGTGCGAATAATCCTGCTCTGCAGGAAAAGAAAGAAGGTGACAAAATGCCAAGATTTATTGCTCCCTGGTCCCCTTTCGGAGATCTTGATCGTTTTTTTGATGAAGATTTGCCGATTCGGCCTCGAATTCGAGGTTTCCAATTTCCCATGATCAATGTCAAACACTCAGACAAAGACATAACAGTCACAGCTGACATTCCTGGGCTCAAAGAAGAAGATCTTAACATTGAAGTCGGCGACACCTTCGTCGATATTTCGGGAGAACGTAAAGAAGAAATAACTGAAGAAGATGAGGGCTTCGTTCATCAAGAAGTCCGATACGGCTCTTTTGTTAGAAGAATTCCCCTCCCAACCAAAGTAGATGCGGAAAAAACCGAAGCCACAATCAAAGACGGTCAATTAAAAATTGTTATTCCCAAATTAGAACCAGAAAAACCAAAAGTGACTAAAATTAAAGTTAAAAAGGCCTAAATAACCTTAACCCCACCTACGAAGTGGGGTAGAAATGGTCAAACTATTCCAAAAGCAGATTTTTGATTTTTGCAAGCTCGCGCTGATAAGATATTCTGTCATTTACAAATTTAGAATATAAAGTTGGTTGAATTTCTAAGATATCGATGAACTGACACATTTTTTCTGACTGATTCTTGTCGGCATCTGAAAGATATTCTTTATACGACGAGAATAACCAGTCTTCTGGTTTTTTAACTAAAAAGGCAGTTACGGGATTAAGGTGAATATATCTTGTCAAATGTAATAATTGCTCATCACTACGGACTAAAACATTATTAAATCGGCTCTCCCATAACGGTCCTTTTCTCTTGTGAAGGCTGTTAAAATAGCGTGTGTAACTATCCAAAACGACTTTAATATATTTTGAAATTCCGTTCAGTGCTATCTGTTTCAACGCGAGATGAATATGAGTCGGCATAAAACAATAAGCGATAATTTGCACTAATTGGTCTTTATTTTGAAGTAATGTTTCATAACCTTTATCAAAACCTACATTGTTAACTAACTTCAAAGCCATAAAATCCGAAAATTTTATTTTTGTGTTAGCAGAGTAATACTTAATTAATCTCCGCATTCTTTCAAATTCATTCCGATTATTAAAAACTCTATAGTCTGCAATACTACGAGTAAATATATGATAAATCTCACCATTAACTAATAAATCTTTCCTCATATGTCTAATATAACACATCGAACCTATTTCCACCCCACGTCGTAAGTGGGGTTAAATTGGTTGGACTATTATTGTAGAATTCGTATTTTTTTGATAAAATTAACCTCGAGGATAAATGTCCCCCCTAAAAGCATGCGATCGATCATACATTATCGGTATTACCGGAGGTACTGCTTCCGGGAAAACGTTTGTCATAGAAGCCTTAAAAGATTATTTTAATGGGAAAATTTTAGTAATTTCTCAGGATCAATATTACAAAGGCGAACGCGTAAAACAAATGGACCGATGGGAAAGAGCCAATTTAGATCAGCCGAGCGCGTTTGATAACGAACTTTTAGAAAAACATTTACACGACTTGATTTCTGGAAAAACAGTTTTAGCCCCAGTATATAACTATCAACTTCATCAGCAGACAAAAGCTAAAGTTCCTCTTGAGCCAAAACCCGTTATTGTTTTAGAAGGTATAATGATTTTTAACGATGAGCGCTTAAGAAGCCTGATGGATTGGAAAGTTTATTTAGAGGCAGCCCCAGATATTCGTCTTGCCAGAAGACTTTTGCGCGATATTGAGGAGCGAGGCGTAACCATTGAAAATCTTCGTTCTTCAATCGAGTGGTACGTTCAAATTGTTAAACCTATGCACGATAAATATATACACCCTATGAAACATTTTGCAGATACGCGCCTTAATACAGACAAGGGCTCGCTAGAAGCCGCAGGGGTTGTCAAAGAAAAAGTTAAAGAAGTATTAAAAAAATATAATTAATTTTGGATGACTAGCTCAAAGGCAGAGCGCTTCTTTGACGTAGAAGAGGTTACAGGTTCGAGTCCTGTGTCATCCACCAATTTATGAAGTATTTTGTATATATTTTACAAAGTGTAAAAGATCTAAGTTACTATATTGGTGTTACAAATAACTTGCCAAGACGTATCAAAGAACACAATCATGGATTGTCCAAATCAACCAAATCTAAACGACCTCTCAATCTTATCTATTCAGAAAAAATGGATGACATCAAAAGTGCTTATAAACGCGAAAAATATCTTAAATCATTAAAGAAAAGAAAATGTATTGAAAAATTAATTTTGACTCAGCGGTAGAGTTCCGATGGTTCACAAAAGTGAACCTATCGAGAATCCTCGACACAAAGTGTCGGGACGCCTCTTTGACGTAGAGGAGGTCACTGGTTCAAATCCAGTACCGCGCACCATTTAAAACTTCGATCTGCGAAGTTTTTTAATATAAATAAAACGGCAGGTTTCCCTGCCGCCACAAATCGTGCTTAATTGTATTCGATCTCACGAACACTAATTCCCGCTTCGCGGACGATCGAAAGTCCGTTATTTGGATAAACACCCTTTTTGAT